>DASRQG010000151.1:0-16974 GCA_035645995.1 Mariniphaga sp.
AACAGATACAAAACATTGAATAAGATTGGGCAGAGAAAAGGGAAATATTTTTGTTATTTCTGCACCAAGCGGTGCCGGTAAAACTACTATTATAAAAAATATTCTTCAGGAAATTCCTGACTTATCATTCTCGGTTTCTGCAACAACAAGAAAAAAAAGAGATAATGAGATTGATGGAGTAGATTACTTTTTCCTCTCCGAAGAGGAATTCAAAAGAAAAATTGATGAAAATGCTTTCCTGGAATGGGAAAAATTCTACGATTATTATTATGGTACTCCCAAAGATTTTATTGATGAAAAGATAAAAAACGGCAAATCCGTTCTTCTGGAAGTAGATGTTAAAGGTGCTTTAAGAATAAAATCTATTTACCCTGAAGCAATTTTAGTTTATATTTATCCCCCCAGTTTTGAAGTTCTTGTTGAAAGACTAAAAAAACGCAAAACCGAGGATGAAACAGAACTTAAAAAGAGGGTAGAGCGCGCAAAAATGGAATTGAGCCATAAGGATAAGTTTGATTATCTTGTGGTTAATGAAGATTTAAATACTGCAGTTCTTGAGGTTAAAAGTTTAATTAAGAAGATTTTATAAAAGGAGAATGATAAATGAATATCGAACCAATTGAATTAAGAGAAATTGATAAAAATGCGGCAAATGTTTATGAAGCTGTTATTGTTGCTGCTAAAAGAGCACGCCAGATAAATGATGAACAGAAAATGGAATATAATGCACTTTTAAGTACACTTGTTCCACAGACAACTACCGAAGAAGAAGGTGAAGATATTCAGAACCCGGCTCAGCTTAAGATGGTTCTTGAACTTGAATCGAGAGAAAAACCTCATATTAAAGCAATAAATGAATTGCTCGAAGGAAAAATAGAGTTCGATTATAAAAAATAATTTTTATATCAATTCATAACCTGATTATTATAAATGCCTGATGATGTATTCCGTAACAAAAAAATTATACTTGGGGTTACAGGATGCATCGCTGCATATAAAGCCTGCTATTTAACAAGAGAATTAAAATCAAGAGGTGCGGATGTTAGAGTTGTTATGACCCCATCCGCTTTACAGTTTGTAGCTCCACTTACATTTTCAACTCTCTCAGGTAATCCTGTTGTTGTAAATATCTTTCCGGAGTCACAGCAAAACGGAGCTGAACTAACCACCTGGCATATTGATTATGCACAATGGGCTGACCTTATTTTAGTTGCTCCGGCAACAATAAATACAATTGCAAAAATAGTCCATGGTTTTGCCGATAATGCATTAACAACACTTGTTGCCGCTGCACGTTCTCCGGTTATCGTGTCTCCTGCAGCAGATGTTGATATGTATTTAAATAAAGTAACAACAGAAAATATTAATAAACTTGAACAGCTTGGATACTTTGTTGTTCACGCCGAAGAAGGTGAACTTGCAAGCGGACTTTCAGGTATTGGCAGAATGCCCGGCATCAGCAAAATTATTGATGCTGCAGAACTTGTCCTGCTTGGTATTAAAAAAGATTTAACAGGTAAGAAAATTCTTGTAACTGCAGGACCAACTTATGAAGACATTGACCCGGTAAGATATATCGGCAATCGTTCATCTGGTAAAATGGGATATAAAATTGCAAATGCTGCTTTCCTGAGAGGTGCAGATGTTACACTTATTTCCGGTCCTTCAAACGAAACAGCCTATCCTGAAGTTAAATTAATTAAAGTAAGATCTGCTGCAGAAATGAAAAATGCAGTTACAAAAGAATTAAAACAAAATGATATTCTGATAATGTCAGCCGCTGTTGCAGATTATAAACCGGCAGGAACATCTTCAAAAAAAATCAATAAAGAAGATAAGCTTGGTTCTGTTAAACTTACTTTAACTGAAGATATTTTATCTTCAATTAAAAAAGAGAATAAAAAAATCATCGGCTTTGCTCTCGAAACAAATAATGAAGAAAAGAATGCTCTTAAAAAACTTAAAGAAAAAAATCTTGATATGATTGTTTTAAATTCTTTAAAAGATAAAGAGAGCGGTTTTGAATATGATACAAATAAAATTGTAATTTTTAATAAATCAGGTAAGAAAAAATCATTTCCTCTGCAATCAAAATTCCGCACAGCAAATAATATTTTAACAGAGATAACCAAACTTGGTGAATCTTAGTTACTTTATGCCTTTGTGTTTTTTTTCGCCACAAAGCACTAAGTACATACGATTTTAAAAATGTCAGATATAAAAAAACAAATTATAGAAATACTTAAAGACCAGAAAGAAATTTACGGCGATGAACTTCTTACTACTGAACTGCCTAAAAGAAAAACATCTGTTATAAAAAATGTCTATCCTGAAAACCCTGAAGTAAAAAAAAGTTTTGTAAGTGAAGAGCTCCCTTTAATAAGTGTAGACTGGGAAAAAGCAACTTCGCTTAAAGAGCTTGACAGCCTGATTAACAAATGCAAAAAATGTGTTTTACACAAAGGCAGGACAAACTTTGTGTTCGGAGTTGGCAATCCTGATGCAGATGTAATGGTAATTGGTGAAGGACCCGGCGCTGATGAAGATTTGCAGGGTGAACCGTTTGTGGGTCGTGCCGGCAAGCTGCTTAATGATATTTTAAAAGCAATTAATTTCAAACGTGAAGAAGTTTACATTGCAAACATAGTAAAATGCCGTCCACCCGGTAACCGCGCACCATTTGCAGAAGAAATGGAAGCATGTATTCCTTATTTGCACAAGCAGATAGATTTAATAAAACCAAAATTAATTTTATGCCTTGGTTTAACTGCTGCACAGGGTTTATTGAAGAAGAGAGATTCATTAACAAAGCTTCGCGGGCAGGTTTTTGAATACCGTGGGGCAAAAGTAATGGTTACATATCATCCCGCCGCACTTTTAAGAAACCCAAACTGGAAACGCCCCTGCTGGGAAGATGTACAAAAATTCCGTCAGTTGTATGATGAGATGGGGTAGGGAATTAAGTTTGGCAGTTCAAAAATCTTTAATCATTATTCATAAATAAAATCCTTAATAAAATTTGTGATGTTATATCGTCCTTATGGGGACATAATATTTATAAAGAAGAAAAAATTCCCAGCAAAATTCAAAGTCCCGTCAGAGACAAAATAAAAAACTTAAACAACTCATTTCTACAATAACAAAAAACATTTTATCTTCTTTCTTTTATTTAACTTGCTAAGCGAATCTTATCTGGTTATTTTTCATTCCGGTTAATGAACGAAAACTCTGTTAACAACTTGTGAATAACTAAAACTTATCAACATTTAAAATGGCAAGACAAAAAAGAAACATTAAACCCGGTTACGATTTAGAAAAAATTATTCCCGCAGATGTAAAACCACCGGCAGCACCTGAGATTGAAGCTTCGGTGCTTGGTGCTATGATGATAGAAAAGGAAGCAGTAGCAAAAGCTGTTGAACTTCTTACACCCCAGGCATTTTATGTAAAAGCACATCAATTAATTTATGAAGCAATGGTTTCATTATTTGAGGCAGGTGAAGCTGTTGATACAGTTACTGTTTACGAGGAACTTAAAAAACGTGAGCAGCTTGAAGAAGCAGGCGGGGCAGTTTATTTAAGTAAAATTTCTCAGAACATTTCTTCAGCTGCTAATATTGAATTTCATGCTAAAATTATTTTAGAGAAAGAAATACTTCGCGGATTAATAACAAGCTCACACGAAATTGCACGTGCTGCATATTCAGGTACTGAGGATGCTTTTGATCTTTTAGATCAGGCTGAAAGAAAAATATTCGAGATAACTGAATCTCATTTGAAAAAATCTTTTTCTGGAATGGACAGGGCAGTAAGAGATGCACTCGAATATATTGAGGCAATACACTCAAAATCGAATATGAAATTTTCTGTTCCTACAGGATTCTATGAACTTGATCAAATGCTCGGTGGATTTCAAAAATCTGATTTTATAATTATTGCAGCAAGACCTTCGATGGGTAAAACAGCATTTGCACTTTCACTTGCACGCAATGCAGCAATTGATCATAAAATACCTATCGGAATTTTTTCTCTTGAAATGTCAACAATGCAATTAATAATAAGACTGCTTTGTGCAGAAGGAAGATTAAATGCGCATCTTGTAAGAACAGGAAAACTTCCGCACGAGGAAGGTGTAAAGCTCAGCAGAAATGCACACAAACTTATTGAAGCACCAATTTATGTTGATGATACTCCTGCACAAACAGTTCTTGAAATAAGAGCAAAAGCAAGAAGATTAAAAGCTGAAAAAAATATTGGGATGATAATAATAGATTATCTTCAATTGATGCAGGGACCCGCTAATGTTGAAAGCCGCGAAAGGGAAATTTCTCATATATCACGTTCATTAAAATCTCTGGCAAAAGAATTAAATATACCTGTAATTGCTCTTGCACAAATGAATCGTGCCGTGGAAACAAGAACTGATAAACGTCCGCAGCTTTCGGATCTTCGTGAATCAGGTTCAATTGAACAGGATGCGGATGTAGTTATGTTTCTGTACCGCCCTGAATATTACGGAATAAAAACTGATCAGGATGGAAATTCGTTAGAAGGTGTAACTGAAGTTATTATAGGGAAGCAGAGAAATGGTCCTACAGGAGAAGTGCGGCTTGCATTTATAAAAGAGTATGCGAGATTTGAAAACCTTGCTCATGCAAGACAGATTGCAGAGTACTCAAACATTCCCGCTGATGAAGATATAATCTAAAAAGGAAACTATATCTGATAAAGTTTGTTTAATATCACAAATTAAAGCTGCAGGAGAAGCTGCTGCATTTCGGCACAGCTTATGCATTAATAAGTGATGATGATAAATAAATAATCCTTGAGGTTTGTTTTTGAATGTTTAAAAAAGTTTTACTCTCGTTTCTTGTAACATTTACCCTTAATGCACAAATATTTACTGAAAAAGATATTGAAATCTGCAGCACTAAATTTTCACTCGCCGTTGAAAAAAATCTTTTCGATAAACCAATTAATGAAGTTGTTGCCGAAATAGGCAAAAGTTTTCTTGAAACAGATTATGTTGCACATGCACTTGAATCGGGAGGCGAGGAGAAGTTAGTTATAAATTTAACAGGATTAGATTGTACAACATTCCTTGAAAATGCTCTGGTTTTTTCACGTCTTATTAAAAAAAGAAAAACTACTTTTGATGATTATCTGAAAGAATTAACATTTATAAGATACAGGGATGGAATTATAGATGAATACCCTTCAAGGCTTCATTATTTTTCAGATTGGATTTATAATAATCAGCAAAAGGGAATTATTAAAGATGTTACAAAAGAGCTCGGCGGAAGAACATTAAATTTCCAAATTGATTTTATGACTGCTCATGCAGAAGCATATATGAATTTGAAAAACAATCCTCATTTCATTCCTCTTATTGCAGAACAGGAGAAAGAGATATCATCAAGAACATATTATTATATTCCTGAAAGGGAAATAGATGCAATTGATAATAAAATAATGAATGGTGATTTAATTGCATTCACTACAAATATAAAAGGTTTGGATATTAGTCATGTTGGAATAGCAGTAAAAGGAACCGATGGAAAAACTCATTTACTGCATGCACCCCAGGTTGGAAGTAAAGTAGAGATAACAAAATTACCCTTAAGTGATTATGTTAAAAGTGTAAAGAAACATACAGGGATAATAGTTTTAAGGGTTGTTGATATTTTATAATTAATCAATCAAACTCCTCAGCACATTTAAATTTTCCACATCTTCCAAATGCTCTTTCCCTTTTGGTGTTTCAAGAATTTTAGGGATATGCAACAGCTTCTTATCATTCATAATATTTCTGAAACCATCAAGTCCTATTAATCCTTTACCGATATGGTCATGCCTGTCCACTCTTGAGCCTAAGGGTTTTTTGCTGTCGTTCATGTGTAAGCATTTTAAATATTTCATTCCTACAACATCATCAAACTCTTTCATAGTTTTTTTATATGCTTCGGGAGTTCTTATATCATATCCCGCTGCAAAAATATGTGCGGTATCCAAACAGACAGACATTCTGTCTTTATCTTCAACAAGTTCAATTATTGCTGCAAGATGCTCAAACCTGTAACCAATTGCAGAACCCTGCCCTGCAGTAGCTTCAAGCATGCTGCTTACATTATATCCTTTGGTTTTTTGATGTGCAATATTAAGTGCTTCTGCAATTACTTTTATTCCTGTGTCTTCACCTTCGCCACAGTGAGAACCGGGATGAAAATTTAAATATTCAATTCCAAGCTGTTGGCATCTTTCAATCTCATCTAAAAAAGCATTATCGGATTTCATTTTAAATTCAGGATTATTCGAGCAGAGATTAATAAGATATGAATCATGCACACATACAAATTTTATATTTGAATTTTTAAGTTTTGTTTTAAACTCATCTATCTCTGATTGTTTAAATGGTCTTTGAGACCACCGTGTATTATTCTTGCTGAAAATCTGCATTGCAGTAAATCCTAATTTTTCAGCAAGGTCAACAGCTGCACCCACGCCACCTGAGGTTGATGTATGTGCTCCTAATAAATGTTCTTTAGCCATTTTGAATTACTTTTTTGATCAATCAAAATAATAATCTTTAAATTTTTAAATCTTTTAATTTTTTAATAATTGAATTCTTTTATCACTTCTCTAACAGAATCATCAATACTTTTCAATTTAATACCGTAAGATTGTAATTTATCTGTATTCAAAGAAACATCAGCAGCCATTGGAATATCTTCAATTTCATTCATAGATATTTTATCTATTAAAGATTTGTCAAAACCTGCAGCATCACAAAGTAGTTCACCTAATTCTAACCGGGATACTCTATCCTTCCCGCCCAGATTTATTACTTCACCTTTAATATCAAAGTCGCAAAGTTGATTAATAATTTTTGCTGCTTCCTTTAAGGAAATAGGAGTTCTGTACTGGTCATAAAAAAGTTTTACTCTTTTATTGTTTCTGAAATTTTCATACATCTCCCCAAAATGATTTTTTGAATGATTAAGACCAAAGCCAAACAACAAAGCAACTCTTAGTATAAGATAATTATTAAATGTCTCCTGAATTTTTATTTCACCCATTAATTTGGTTTCTGCATAAAGTGTAATTGGAATCAGCTTAGCATCCTCTTTAAGCATAGAACCTCGGTAACCTGCATAAACCAAATCGGTAGAAGTATAGATTAATTTTGATTTGAATCTTTCGCAAAGTTCAGCAGTGCTTTTTGATGCATTTACATTAATATCATAAACAAGCTTAGGATTTAAAGCAGCAGCCATTTTAGGACTTGATACAGCCGCATTATGAATTACAATATCAGGTTTAAAATCATTAAATATTTTTTCAAGCTGCTGGTTGTTTGTTATATCGGCAGATACATTTTTATAATTTGTACTATTCCCCGGATTTTTATGGTAGATTGATAGGATATCATTCTTTCCGGAAAGTTCAATGTTCAGATATTGTCCGAGCAGCCCGCCGCCACCTGTTATTAATATTTTCATTTAATTATTAATTCTTTTAAGTGTTAATATATAAAAAAGAGTAAAAACAGGTTTTAAGACTATAATTAATGACTTATCAACTTTTACAGATTTTAATAATTTCAACCCCTGATATTTATATTTCTTTGCTTTTTCTAAGTGCCTTTGTAACTTTAGCAACTATTATTAGATAATTATGAGAATAAAAGTAATACTTCTTTTTATTTTTCTTCTTTCAATTTCTTTGTCAGCCCAGGAAAGAAAATATTTTGATACACCCTTTGGAGGAGGGGGTGCATATACTCCCGGCTGGTATTTCCCTAACCTGGATGCTTTAAATAATGAATTAGCAAATCTTAACATTCCTAAACTTTCTGAAAGTGGATTTTATTCATCAGGCGGTGCAGGATTTATATACATTGGATTTATAGATTATCTGCGCTTAGGCGGGATGGGTTTTGGCGGTTCAACATCTGAAGTTTCACCGTCTGATGCTAATGGTTTTACAAAAGAAGTTGTTTTTTCTTTAAGCGGAGGAGGTCTTACTGCTGAATATTCTCTTCCTTTTATAAGAGATATTGCTGTTTCACCCGGATTTATTTTTGGTGCAGGAAGTATTCAAATAGATATTTACAATAATAAAGGTGCTTTCAATTGGAATAATGTATGGAATGAATTGAATAATATTACAGGAGAATCTGTTAGACATACACTAACCAATTCTTTCTTTTTCTTTGCACCTACTTTGAATGTAGATATTCCGTTATACAGATTTATTTCTTTCAGAATCGGAGCAGGGTATCAGTTTACTTTTGGTGATGACTGGGAGATAGATAATAATCAGCAATTGAATAATGTGCCTTCGGATATAAATGGCAATTCATTTTTTCTGCAATCAGGAATTTTTATTGGGTTCTTCTCTTTTTAATAAAAAATAATTTGCTGAATGAAAAATATTCTTGTTACTGGCGGAGCCGGATTTATAGGGAGTAATTTTATCAACTATATTCTTAACAAACGGGATGATTATTTTATTGTAAATCTTGATAAACTTACTTATGCCGGCAATCTTGAAAATCTTAAAGAATCTGAAAAGAAAAAAAATTACAGGTTTGTAAAAGGTGATATTACAAACTATGAACTGGTTAATTATATTTTTCAGAAATATGATATTAAATACGTAATAAACTTTGCAGCAGAATCGCATGTTGATAGGAGTATTCTTGGTTCAGAAATATTTTATAAGACAAATGTAATCGGCACAAATGTACTGCTCGAGATGTCAAGAAAATATGAAGTTGAAAGATTTCTTCAGATATCAACCGATGAAGTTTACGGAAGCCTGGGACCAGAAGGAAGTTTTACTGAAACAACTCCTCTTTCACCTAACAGTCCATATTCATCAAGCAAAGCTGCTGCCGATATGATGGTTCTTGCATTTCATCATACATATAAACTTCCCGTTTTAATTACACGATGTTCAAATAATTATGGGCCATATCAGTTCCCTGAAAAACTTATTCCTCTTATGATAATTAATTGTTTAAAGGATAAAGAACTTCCTGTTTATGGTGATGGAATGAATATAAGAGATTGGATTTATGTAATTGACCATAACAGGGCAGTGGAAATGGTTTTTGAAAATGGCAGAACAGGTGAAATATATAATATCGGCGCTGAGAATGAAATGCCGAATATAAAAATAGTTGAACTGATTATTGAGCATCTTAATAAATCAAAAAATCTGATAAAATATGTTAAGGACAGACCCGGGCATGACAGACGTTATGCAATTGATGCTTCAAAGATAAAAAATGAACTTGGTTGGAACCCGCATTACTCTTTTGAGCAGGCGATAAAAGATACAATCGACTGGTATATTAAAAATAAAAATTGGTGGGAAAGAATTATTACAGGAGAATATCAGCTTTATTACGAAAAACAGTATCATTCATAATTAAATATGAAAATGAAAAAAATAATTTTTGCTTTTACATTTTTATTTATATCAATTTCTTCTGCACAAATAGATGATCGCTTTGGTCTTGATGAATTTATGAAAGCAGGCACAATCAGCGTAACTATCGGTGGAGACTTCCCAATAAACGGAACTTTTCCTGCATTGGTAACCGAACGTGTCGATCATTTTATTTCCAGAATATATGAAGAAACAAGAGTGAACTTAACCCGTCCCATAACTGATCCTGAATTGCTTTCAAGAATGGAAGAGGAGTTAAAAGATTTTTCGTTGCGTGAAATAAAATTAATAAGGTCTTCAGGTGAAACATTAATATTGGATATTCAGAAGTTCAGACTTAACGGAGATTTTTCAAACAATCCTTATCTGAGAAATGATGATGTAATTGTTTTCCCGACGAATGATATTGAAAGAAATTTCTTTACAGTTGAAGGTGCAGTTAATAATCCTGGTAAATTTTATTTTGTTGAAGGGGATAATCTCCAGGATGCTATAGAATTAGCCGGTGGAATAAATAAAGCTTTTGAAAATGTTGAGCAGGTTGATATTTATAGATTGAGTTATGATGGTCAGCAGATGAATGTTGTAAAGAGTAATGTAAATGAAAATATTCCTCTAAAAAGAGGTGATAGAATTGTTGTGGTTGCTGATGAAACTCAAAAGAAAGAATACTCAGTCCTCGTAGTTGGTGAAGTTTATTTACCGGGAAGAATTCCTATTACAAAAAATAATACAACTCTTGATGAAGTTATAAAAATGGCCGGAGGTTTAAGAGAAACCGCATCTCTTAAAAGAGCAAGATTATATTCCGGTAATTCGGCAAAACTTCTTCTTGAATTACAATTTGGTTTAGATCTTAAACAGCGTCCTGAATTGTTTAATGCTGAACTCAATGAAAGATTTCTGCTATTTGAAGATATGTTAATGTACAGAATGAGCAATATAACAGAAGAAGACAGCAACTATTTTTTTATTGAGAATCAATTAAGAATTTTAAGTGAAGGAAGTTCATTTAATCTTGTCGACTTAAGTAATCCTGAATCAGAATTAAAAAATTATATTGTGCATGATGGAGATATATTATTAATCCCTCAAAAGAAAAAAACTGTTTTTGTTTTTGGTCAGGTTGCAAGACCGGGTCATGTTGAATACAAAGAAGGATATGACTATACATATTACATAGAAAAAGCGGGAGGATTTGGAGAATATTCAGAAGATGATGTAATGATAATAAAAGGTGATACAAGAAACTGGATACCGGCAGATAGAGATGATGTAGTAATAGAAGAAGGTGATTATATATGGGTGCCAAAGGATCCTGTAAGGTCATTTGATTTTCTGATGAGAAGACTTAGCAACTACCTAAGTATTGTGGGACCGATTGCTACAATCATACTTTTAGTACTTCAACTAACACAAAGGAATTAAAAATATAACTACAAAACTTGACTTTATTTAAAATTACTATAATTTAGCTAAGCTGTTTTTGAAAAATTTTTTTTCAAAAAATTTTTGTTCTTAATCTACATTTTGTTTTTAAAATCAAAGTCGAATCCCTTGACAATTGAACGGGGAGAGAGTAAATTTAAAGCCCTCCTTATGTGAGGTTTTTACAAAGTGTTCTTTGAAAGAGTGAGTGCATTTAACTTGTCAGTTGAATGGTTTCAACTAAGCGTCTTAACGCCAAGATTACAAAAAATTTAAACTCTACTACGGAGAGTTTGATCCTGGCTCAGGACGAACGCTGGCGGCGTGCCTAACACATGCAAGTCGTACGAGAACGAGGTAGCAATACCTTTAGTAAAGTGGCGCACGGGTGCGTAACACGTAAGCAACCTGCCTTTAGGTTTGGAATAACCCCGCGAAAGCGGGACTAATACCAAATGATGCAGCGGATCCGCATGGATATGTTGTTAAAGTCTATACGGCGCCTAAAGATGGGCTTGCGTCCGATTAGCTAGTTGGTAAGGTAACGGCTTACCAAGGCAACGATCGGTAGCTGGTCTGAGAGGATGATCAGCCACACTGGAACTGAGACACGGTCCAGACTCCTACGGGAGGCAGCAGTGAGGAATATTGGGCAATGCCCGCAAGGGTGACCCAGCAACGCCGCGTGGAGGATGAAGGCCGTAAGGTTGTAAACTCCTGTTAGAGGGGAAGAATAATTCCGATCGACTCGGAACTTGACTGTACCCTCAGAGAAAGCCCCGGCTAACTACGTGCCAGCAGCCGCGGTAATACGTAGGGGGCAAGCGTTGTCCGGATTTACTGGGTGTAAAGGGCGCGCAGGTGGGTTCGCAAGTCAGAGGTGAAATCTCACGGCTTAACCGTGAAAGTGCCTTTGATACTGTGAATCTTGAGTTCGGAAGAGAGAGACGGAATTCCAGGTGTAGTGGTGAAATACGTAGATATCTGGAAGAACACCAGTTGCGAAGGCGGTCTCTTGGTCCGATACTGACACTCAGGCGCGAAAGCGTGGGTAGCAAACAGGATTAGATACCCTGGTAGTCCACGCTGTAAACGATGAATACTAGGTGTTGGTGCCTTAGGCATCAGTGCCGCAGCTAACGCATTAAGTATTCCACCTGGGGAGTACGATCGCAAGGTTGAAACTCAAAGGAATTGACGGGGGCCCGCACAAGCAGTGGAGCATGTGGTTTAATTCGATGCAACGCGAAGAACCTTACCTAGGCTTGAAAGGCAGATGACAGGGTATGAAAGTACCCCTCCCGCAAGGGCATCTGTACAGGTGCTGCATGGCTGTCGTCAGCTCGTGCCGTGAGGTGTTGGGTTAAGTCCCGCAACGAGCGCAACCCCTACCATTAGTTGCCATCAGGTAATGCTGAGCACTCTAATGGGACTGCCTACGCAAGTAGTGAGGAAGGTGGGGATGACGTCAAGTCCGCATGGCCCTTACGCCTAGGGCTACACACGTGCTACAATGGATGTTACAATGGGTAGCGAGACCGCGAGGTGGAGCCAATCCCTCAAAAGCATCCCCAGTTCGGATTGGAGTCTGCAACTCGACTCCATGAAGTTGGAATTGCTAGTAATCGCGGATCAGCACGCCGCGGTGAATACGTTCCCGGGCCTTGTACACACCGCCCGTCAAGCCATGGAAGCCGGGGGTACCCAAAGGCAGTGTCCTAACCGCAAGGAGGGAGCTGTTTAAGGTAAAACCGGTGACTGGGGCTAAGTCGTAACAAGGTAGCCGTACCGGAAGGTGCGGCTGGATCACCTCCTTTCTAAGAGTAATCTTAAAACCTTTTAACTGATGTTAAATGCTCACTCTTTTTTATTGTCTGTTCTTTACATATTGACAAACTGAACTAAGCCTTCAGCTTGGTTTAATTAAAAAGTATGTTCTTATTTAATTTTGTATTTGAGCTTTAGGTTCTTTTTCAGTTGATGAATGAGGGCCTGTAGCTCAGCTGGTTAGAGCGCACGCCTGATAAGCGTGAGGTCAGTAGTTCAAGTCTACTCAGGCCCACTTCTTTAGGGGTGTGTTGCTTTAATAAAAACAAACCCCTAAACTTGGAAAAAGTTTTGGGGCTATAGCTCAATTGGGAGAGCGCCGCCCTTGCAAGGCGGAGGTTATCGGTTCGATCCCGATTAGCTCCACGATTTACCCGATTTATATTCGGGAATGTTCTTTGAAAGACTGAATGAGTAAAATAAATTCTGATTTTAATCAGAAAGATTTTTACTGAGCCTGAAATATATTTTTTATAGCACCAAAAGAATCTGTAATAAAGATTTTTGGTTAAGTTATTAAGGGCATACGGTGGATGCCTTGGTACGAGAAGCTGATGAAGGACGCGACTACCTGCGAAAAGCCACGGATAGGTGGAAATAACCTGAGACCCGTGGATCTCCGAATGGGGCAACCCGTCTCGAGTAATGTTGAGACATCAGCAGCTGAATCCATAGGCTGTCTGAAGACAACCCGGGGAACTGAAACATCTAAGTACCCGGTGGAAAAGAAAGCAATAGCGATTTCCTTAGTAGTGGCGAGCGAAACGGAAACAGCCTAAACCGTCTAATGTGTTAAAGGAAGTAACCGTTGCATTAGCGGTGTTGAGGGGCATGTTCTGGCCGAATTACTGATAGGCCGGAGAGTCAAAAATTATATTATTAGCTGAATATTCTGGAAAGTTTAACCACAGAAGGTGATAGTCCTGTAAGCGAAAATAATATAACTCTCTGGAACATGTTCCCAAGTACCACGGAGTAAGTGGAATTCTGTGGGAATCCGGGAGAACCATCTCCTAAGGCTAAATACTCTCTCGTAACCGATAGTGAACCAGTACCGTGAGGGAAAGGTGAAAAGCACTCCTATTAGGAGGGTGAAATAGTACCTGAAACCGTATGCTTACAAACGGTCGGAGTCCCGATTTATCGGGATGACGGCGTGCCTTCTGGATAATGAGCCTACGAGTTACTCGTACGTTGCAAGGTTAAATTCTTAAAGAATGAAACCGAAGCGAAAGCGAGTCCTAATCGGGCGATTAAGTAACGTGCGGTAGACGCGAAACCGGGTGATCTACCCTTGTCCAGGATGAAGTGAGGGTAAAACCTCATGGAGGTCCGAACTAATGTGGGTTGAAAACTACTTGGATGAGGTGAGGGTAGGAGTGAAAGGCCAACCAAACTCGGAAATAGCTCGTATTCCTCGAAATAGCTTTAGGGCTAGCCTCGAGTAATAGTGTGCGGGAGGTAGAGCACTGATTGGGCTAGGGCTGTCACAACGGTACCAAACCCAGACAAACTCCGAATTCCTGTCACATGTTTCTCGGGAGTCAGGCAGTGAGGGATAAGCTTCATTGCCAAAAGGGAAACAACCCAGATCATCAACTAAGGTCCCCAAATGGTAGTTAACAGAGAAAGGATGTTCGGTTGCTCAGACAACTAGGATGTTGGCTTAGAAGCAGCCATTCATTTAAAGAGTGCGTAATAGCTCACTAGTCAAGCGACCGGGCGTCGACAATTCCCGGGACTAAAACTACCTACCGAAGTTATGAGCTTTCCCGATTTATCGGGAGAGCGGTAGAGGAACATTCTATCTGCAGCAAAGGTGTGGTGTGAGCCATGCTGGAGCGGATAGAAAAGCAAATGTAGGCATAAGTAACGATAAGATCGATGAAAAATCGGTCCACCGAAAATCTAAGGTTTCCTGAGCAATGTTAGTCATCTCAGGGTTAGTCGGATCCTAAGCCGAGGCTGAAAGGCGTAGGCGATGGAAAACAGGTTAATATTCCTGTACCTGGTAAATTTCGTTTGAGTGTAAGGAGGGACGCAGGAGTGAAAGGTTAGCCACCTGATGGATTAGGTGGTCTAAGCATGTAGGCTGAAAGTGCAGGCAAATCCGTACTTTCATTAAACCGAGATGCGAACGGGAGGGCTTAGCCCACAAACTAGCCGTAATCATACTGCCGAGAAAAGCTTCGTACACAAGAAATTTATCAGTCCGTACCGCAAACCGACACAGGTAGATGGGAAGAGTATTCTAAGGTGCTCGAGTAAGCCGTGGTTAAGGAACTCGGCAAATTAACCCCGTAACTTCGGGAGAAGGGGTGCCCTAAGTAGGTGAAAACCTTTACGGTTGTAGCTGAACAGGGCCGCAGTGAAATGGCCCAGGCGACTGTTTAACAAAAACACATGTCTCTGCGAAGTCAATTAAGACGATGTATAGGGACTGACACCTGCCCGGTGCTGGAAGGTTAAGGGAAGAGGTTATGTCGACTTGTCGGCAGAAGCTTTGAACCGAAGCCCCAGTAAACGGCGGCCGTAACTATAACGGTCCTAAGGTAGCGAAATTCCTTGTCGGGTAAGTTCCGACCTGCACGAATGGTGTAACGATCTGGGCACTGTCTCAACCACGGGCTCGGTGAAATTGTGGTACCGGTGAAGACGCCGGTTACCCGCATATGGACGGAAAGACCCCGTGCACCTTTACTGCACCCTAACATTGGGTTCGGACAAAGCATGTGTAGCATAGGTGGGAGGCTTTGAAGTGCCGACGCTAGTTGGCATGGAGCCACCGGTGAAATACCACCCTTGTTTTGTTTGGATTCTAACCTCAGCCCTTGAATCAGGGTTAGGAACAGTGTTAGGCGGGTAGTTTGACTGGGGCGGTCGCCTCCTAAATTGTAACGGAGGCTCTCAAAGGTTCCCTCAGCATGGTTGGTAATCATGCGGCGAGTGTAAAGGCAAAAGGGAGCTTGACTGCGAGACTTACAAGTCGAGCAGGTGCGAAAGCAGGACTTAGTGATCCGACGGCTGCGAGTGGAAGTGCCGTCGCTCAAAGGATAAAAGGTACGCCGGGGATAACAGGCTGATCTTACCCAAGAGTTCATATCGACGGTAAGGTTTGGCACCTCGATGTCGGCTCATCGCATCCTGGGGCTGGAGAAGGTCCCAAGGGTTTGGCTGTTCGCCAATTAAAGCGGTACGTGAGCTGGGTTCAGAACGTCGTGAGACAGTTCGGTCCCTATCCTATGCGGGCGAAGGATACTTGAGAAGGGTCGCTTCTAGTACGAGAGGACCGAAGCGAACGTACCTCTAGTGTGCCAATTGTTGCGCCAGCAGCATTGTTGGGTAGCTATGTACGGTTGTGATAAGCGCTGAAAGCATCTAAGCACGAAGCACGCTTCAAGATTAGGTATCCCTGCCGATTTATCGGCACTGAAGACTCCTCGGAGATGACGAGGTTGATAGGCTGCAGGTGTAAGTACAGCAATGTATTTAGCCGAGCAGTACTAATAGGTCGTGAGACTTAACCATATTTTTTATTACAACTTCTTTTGGTATTCAGGCACATTCAGTCTTTCATTTTTGTTTTTAAGGTTTTGAAATTTTGGTGGTTATAACCCGGGTGTTACACCTCTTCCCATTCCGAACAGAGAAGTTAAGCCCCGGAATGCCGATGGTACTGCATGCGCAGGTGTGCGGGAGAGTAGGTAGCTGCCAAATTTTAATTTATAAACCCCGTTCATTTAGCGGGGTTTTTTTATTATCTATTTAAATTGAATATTAATAAAACAATCTTCTATATCAATTACTAACTAAATAATTTAGATTATTGTTTTTTTCTTATAGCTTTTATCAAATCTGATTTACTCATCTTACTTCTGCCTTCAATGTTAAGTTTTTTAGCCTGATTATATAATTCATTTTTCGATCTGCTTTCCAGACCTTTCGAAGGATTACCTGTACCCTGAGTTGTTTTATTTGGTGTTCTGCCTTCTTTCCTTCTTCCTTTATTTACAGTTCTTGCTGCAATTTCTTTAGCACGTTTTGTACTGGCTCCTCTTTTTTTTGAGCTTTTTTTAATATGTTCATATTTACGCTCATCTTTTTTACTCCATTGCGGCATATCTTTACTTCTCCTTGCAATAAATATTATTAATGTTGTACATACTATGGATATTAGAGTAAATACTTTTCTCATAAAAAATATCACATTTAAAAAATTAAAACTTCACCACAACCGCCTGCTTCATCTTAAGCATTGTTGAT
>DASRQG010000152.1:0-5821 GCA_035645995.1 Mariniphaga sp.
TAAGGAAGATCATATATCCTGTCTAACTCTTCTTCCTTAAATACGGGCCATGGGGGATTAATTACGACTTTTTTGTTTTCAACCTGCTGAATCAGCACACTTGCTTCCCGCTTATTTGATTCTTCTTCTATAAACCTGAAATTCCGGGCATACTTCTTCTTATCTGCCATACATTCTTCATGAGAAGAAAGCTCTATTGTACCCCATTCTTTTTTAGTTGCATATTGCTGATTAGCATTCACTAAAAAAGCTGTTTGGGGTATGGTCGTAATCTTTTCCAACGGAACCCCTCTCTCAAGGAGCCGGGCAAATTCTATTATCGATTTTTCTCCCATACCATAGAAAAGCAAGTCAGCCTGAGTATCTACCAAAATTGAGGGCATAAGCCGATCGCTCCAGTAATCGTAGTGAGTAACTCTTCGTAAGGAAGCCTCAATCCCACCAATTATTATAGGCACTTCGGGATACAGTTGTTTTAAAATACGGGAATAAACTGTAGTTGCATAATCAGGACGTTTTCCGGGCCTGCCTCCGGGTGTATATGCATCATCCGATCGTTTCCGTTTTCCTGCAGTATAATGATTCACCATAGAATCCATATTTCCCGCAGTAACAGCAAAAAATAATCCGGGCACTCCCAACTTCTTAAAATCACGCAAATCATCCTGCCAATTGGGCTGAGGAACAACAGCCACTTTAAAACCTTCAGCCTCTAATACCCTGCCAATTACTGCTGCACCAAATGAAGGATGGTCGACAAATGCATCACCTGTAAATAAGATGATGTCTGCCTGCTGCCATCCCAACTCTTTCATTTCTTTTTTAGATGTGGGTAACCATTGTGATGCTGTGGTGGTATTATACTGTTTGTTCATTGGATGCCAAGAATACTAAATTATTTTGATTGTTAAGATATAAGCTACTCATTTTAAACCGCTATTTACTGCTTTATATATAACTACATCATTCTGATCATTAATAATCAACATCATAAAAAAACAGCAAATGTATTCATTTTCAGCATACAAATATGATGCATAGCGGCATTCAATTATTTTATTTTATTGGTACATCTTTTATCCTGTATGTATTAAATCTTATTGATTTCGATAATTCCATAATGATTTTATTTCTCCATTTTTCCCAAAAACGGGATCATTAGCTGGTAAAGGAACCTTTTGAATATTAACTTTTGAAATTTCATACTCATCTTCTTTCCCATAATTCATGTCATACTTCTGTTTATCGGGATAAGCACCAACAACAGCAAAACCATCACCTGATTTTCGTCTTTTATGGGCAGTTCCGGCAGGTAAAACAACGAGGTCGCCTTTTTCAATTTTTAATGGATTCATACCGGGTCCACCTAACTCCACTTCAGCCCAACCTGAATAAACACCCAGTACTTCGTGAGCGGTAGAATGATAATGATGGTAGTCATAAATACCATTCCTCCAGCTTCCACCCCAATTGTTCTTCATAAGTAATTTCTCAATAATTCCCGCAGGATCTGAACCTTCAAGAATAAAAATTTGCTTATAAATTAATACGGGCAAGGTTTCATTATTTGGAAAAAAACCATTCTCCTTTAATGGCAAAACGACTATCTGCGGTTCCTGATTTATTTGTGCCCCCATAATATTGTATGTTAATATGAAAACAATGCAAAAAATAGTTTTCATTATCATCATTCCTTTTCTTTCATAACAATCTGTCTCTTCTTTTTGTTAATTTGCCGACTTATTATTGCATAGTTATAAAAATACGTACATATATTAAATTTCGTTCAAATAATTCCGAATGATTACAGATATTACCAGAAGCAAATTAACATTGATTCTTAAAGGAATGGCAATGGGTGCTGCAGATGTAGTGCCGGGAGTTTCAGGAGGAACCATTGCATTTATTACAGGAATTTATGAAAAACTCATTTATTCTATTAAATCCATCAATTTATCTTCGCTAAAGTTATTATTGTCGGGAAAAATAGCAGCATTCTGGAAGGCAGTAAATGGTAGTTTTTTATTAACCCTTTTTACAGGAATAGGCATTAGCATTTTTTCACTTGCTAAAATTATGGGATACCTGCTTCATACGTATCCGATATTGGTATGGTCTTTCTTCTTTGGCCTTATAGTTGCCTCCGCCATATATGTTGGTAAGTCTATAAAAAACTGGCATGCCAGTACATTTTTAGCAATAATAGCAGGAGCGATTGTAGCATATCTAATAACTATAATTTCACCAGCTGAACCCATAACAGCTCCTTATTTTATTTTTATATCAGGTGCAATTGCAATCTGTGCAATGATTCTTCCCGGTATATCAGGCAGCTTTATTCTTGTACTTCTTGGAATGTATGGTTATATCCTTAATGCAGTTAGCACCCTGGATGTATTTGTTATATTAATTTTCATAGCAGGTGCTGCTATCGGAATTATTTCATTTTCAAATTTACTGTCATGGCTGCTAAAAAATTTCCACAACCTTACTATAGCTGTTCTGACGGGATTTATGATTGGTTCACTAAATAAAGTCTGGCCATGGAAAAAGATAACTGAAACTATGGTCGACAGGCATGGAGAGGTAAAAACAATTATGGAAGTTAATATTTTGCCATCCACCTACGAAGCTATTAATCAAAGTGGTTCTATGGTATTTACTGCAATACTTTTAGCAATAATAGGATTTGCATTAATTTTTGTAATAGAAGGATTTTCTACCAGAAAAACCTAAAAAATGTGGTTTAAAATAAATACCTGTCTTTTCAATCAAATAGCTTTTCATAATTCATTCAAACTACAAAACCTAATATAAAATATATAGATTAAAAACTTATTTTTCTCACATATATAAGGTTAATTCAGATGAAAAAATATGGCTTATTAGGATATCCCTTAACACATTCTTTTTCGAAACAGTTTTTTACAGAAAAATTTCAGAAAGAAAGAATAGATTCTGAATACCTGAATTTCGAAATTAAATCTGTTGATCAGGTTTCAAAAATCATTGAAGATCATCCTGATCTTGCAGGATTAAATGTTACCATACCCTATAAAGAAGTTATTATACCATTCCTGAACGACCTTCATCCGGAAGCAAAAGAAATTTCAGCAGTTAATACAATCCGGATTGCCAGGAGGCAAGGAGAAGTTCACTTAACCGGATTTAATACAGATATATGGGGATTTGAACAATCACTTAACCCCCTTTTAAAAAGTCATCATAAAAATGCCCTCATACTAGGTACCGGGGGAGCTTCAAAAGCAATTCAGCATGTACTGAAGAAACTGGACATAAACTTCCTTACTGCAACTACACGTACTCCCTCTGTAAAAAGTATAAGCTACTCTGACATTACGAAACAACTTATTTCAGATTTTACGCTAATAATAAACACCACACCATTAGGCACATATCCCAATACCAGTACTTTTCCTGATATACCGTATGAATATCTTTCAACACATCATCTTTTATATGATCTTGTATATAATCCACAGATTACGATATTTCTTGAAAAGGGAAAAGAACAAGGAGCCGTTATTAAAAATGGATATGAAATGTTAATTTTGCAAGCTCTAAAGTCTTATGAAATTTGGGAGCAGTTATAGAACAATGGAAACAGAAAGCATGGAAAATTCTAAAAAAATTAGTGGAAGAAATATATTGTTTGTTTGTCTTGGAAATATTTGTCGATCTCCCAGTGCAGAAGCAGTATTCACAGCGAAGGTTCAACGTGCGGGGCTGGCTGATAAATATGTGATCGATTCTGCAGGGACAGGTGGCTGGCATGTAGGGAAACCCGCAGACCGTCGCATGCAAAAACATGCAGGAGATCGTGGCTATCAGCTTACAAGTATTGGCAGGCAGTTTGACCCTGATTTAGATTTTGATAAATTCGATCTCATAATTGCCATGGATGACGAAAACGTTCAGACTCTTAAGGAACTTGCACGTAACAGTGATGATTTGGCCAAGATTCATAAAATGACCGATTTCAGTAAGGAATGGCGCTATACTGAAGTACCTGATCCCTATTATGGAGGAGAAGATGGTTTTGAACTGGTACTTGATCTTTTAGAGGATGCTTCAGAAGGTCTCCTTGAAGCTACCAATGACTAATTCATTGCTGCTAGCGAAGTATTCCCACCGATACTGCTACAATACCCTCTTGATGTTCAAGAGCATCCGCCAGCTTTTGAACATCAAGATCGCTTGTTACTCCTACAATAAAAAAGAATTTATCGGTTGCATCATTCACATTTCTGTCAAAACCCGTTGAAGATATCTTAACATCAAAATCATCTAAAACTTTTTTAATTCCATTCAGACTGGAATAACGTTTTTTAACTACTACCTCTATTTTACGCAGGGAGCGTTCCCTAAAGAAACTCTTCTCAAAAATATTCATTACGGTTAAGGCAAAAAATATTACCACAACACTAATGATGCTAATACTGTACATCCCGGCACCTACAGCCATTCCCACGGCAGCAGTAGCCCAAATTGATGCAGCAGTAGTAAGTCCTTTGATGTCGGCCCCGAATTTAAGGATAGCTCCGGCTCCTAAAAATCCTATCCCTGATACCACCTGTGCTGCTATTCGGCCAGGATCGCCGGTTAATTCTCCATTCTGAGGAATATATAATGAAATTAACATGACCAGGGTAGAACCAATACTAATTAGAATGTGAGTGCGTAAACCTGCAGGTTGATTATTGATTTCCCTTTCTAGACCAATTAACGATCCCATTAAAAAACTAATCAGTATTCTAACAAGCGCTGCCTGCCATCCTATTTCATCCGGCAAAAATGCTACTTCAAAAAAATCCATCTTTAATACTTTATGAACCTAATTTACAAAAATAAGCGATATCAAAATGGATTGGGATAATCTGAATTTATGAATAGTTTTTAAAAGGTTTGATCCTAATTAAAATGATACAAAAAGGTAATTAAAGCATCATAAGCCGGTTTCTTTTGACCTTCTATTTCTACAATGATTTTTACAGTTACCTTTGCAATGCCTCTGAGATTACGTATTTCATGTAATGAAACTCTGGCCCTTATTTTATCGTTAACTAAAACAGGTTGCTGAAAACGAAGATTCTCGATGCCATAATTAACAATCATCTTTACATTTTGCACATCAACTATTGAGTACCACAGATATGTTAGTAATGATACCGAAAGATATCCGTGAGCTATTGTACTTTTAAAAGGTGAATCAACTGCTGCTTTCTCAGGATCAGTATGAATCCATTGGTAATCAAGAGTAGCATCAGCAAACTTATTGATTTGTTCCTGTGTTACCTGAAGATATTCTGATACACCCAGCTCTTTTCCCAGATAGGATTCAAACTCCTGGTAGTTGTTGATTATTGTCTTTTCCATAAAAACATTTGATTTATATGAAGCCAAAAATAAACCAATTTTCCCGGTTAAAGGAAATAAAGTTAGAATGAAAAATAAATTTCAAAGATTGTTTTCCATTACTCCCGAACTTTTTGCCTATTGGTTCTAATATTAAGTGTTTCTTCATTCTCAAATAAATTAGCAACTTTGTACAATTATAAAATAAGGATGAAAAAGTTATTCAGGAGCACAACATTTTTAGCAATCGTTGCAGCATGGTTATGGTCTACTGCATTTGTCGGAGTTAAGATTGGACTTGAATATCATACCCCCTTGCAATTTGCAGGTGTACGATTTTTTTTATCCGGATTTTTTCTTTTTATATTTCTAGGCCAACACAAACGATTTATTAAAGAAATCAAAGCGCATTGGAAGTTTGTGATTTGGGTTTCCATTGTTCAGG
>DASRQG010000153.1:0-4557 GCA_035645995.1 Mariniphaga sp.
TTCTCCCGATAAACGATAAGCCTTTATAGTGTAATGTTCTTTAGTGGTGTCGTATACCTGTATCCTGATTGAATCGAAATATGATTCGGGGAACTGTCTGAAAATCTTTTCCCTTTGTCCAAACGTATTATTTGAAGCAAAAAACAGGATTAACAATAAAAACAGGAAATTGCAAGATTGAGTTTTCGTATAGAACATAGTTCTGATGCAATTGGTATTAAGTTGTGCAATTTAAAAATTATTATCGTTTTTGATTTTTTAGAACTCACTTTTTTAGTAATAATGAATTGTATAATATTTACTAATAACAATAATGGTAGTGCTTGCAAAAGTGTATTATAAGAATTATCATCAATTTTCAATCAGAATTTATATTAGTTGCCTATTCTGTTGATCATACCAGAATCATATTGTTAATTCCATGGTCTTAGAGTGTATGCTCCGTTCGTTCCTTCAAAGTATAAAATACCATCTTCATTTACTTTAGCAGTTGGTAAAACAATCTCCTGATCCTTTAGTATCTGCCATTCACCTGGTTTGAGATCAGTCAGAAGAATTTTATAATGATCAGATTTATCAATAGTAAAACTAAAAGAAGACTCTATTTCTCTCATATATTTACTGAAGAATACAATACGATCGGAGATTGATACACCAATTGTTTTTTCATCGTGAATAGCTTTTACATTAATTCTATTCCTGTCATTTTTCATTACCTGTATAACATTCAGAAAAAGATGATCATGAGCAGGTTCTTTAGGAGAGATTTCAATACGCCATGCAGCACGTTCATAAGTGTCCTCCTCACTCATATTTCGTAACTCATTTTCAAAATTCTCTCCAAACACATAATATTCTTTTCCTGGGCCACCTACAGACTTAATTTCCAAACTTTCAATTTCAGGGATCAGACAAGTATTAATCATCCTTCCATTGTTGCCATCAAGTGTATTGGTAACCGTTATGTCGTTATTATTTACAGTGGGTTCTTCGATGCTGTGAAGAAGCCAATATTTTTTATAATCAGGAGAAGATGAAACTATCTTATCATAAACAATAAGAGCTGCCGGAACTTCATCGTTGTGTAGATTGAGAAAAGAAAAGGTGCGTTTTACCTCTCTAACCTTTGAACTGTATGCTTTTGTTATATCACCTTTTAAATAAGTATAATCCGGAATGTTTTGGTCAGGCCCTATACCGTATGCCAATACTTCTCCGGTTTTATAACCATATTTAGGATCCAACAACATTTGTAAATTTTGAGGCTCATTTCGATTGTTTGGAAGTCGTTGTCCACCATCATTCATATAGTCTCCCCCCGGACTAAATTGTTCCTGGGGATCGTATATTAATAAAGAATTATGTGCTATCGTTCTCCAATAATAATTTTTGTTATGTGGGCTGCCATATGAACCATGTGTCCCTCCATATAATCCCGATTCCGCTGCAAGAGATCCATGATAGTAAATTTGAAATGATCCTGCATCCATATGCTGATGATTATTGAAATTGTATTCGTTTATTTTCATTTCAGCAATAACAGAATTCTTATCCCATCCGGTTCTGGCTACCATCCATCCGAAAGGAGTTCCAAAATATCTGGATAATGGTAAGGAATTAACGGGACTCGGTTCGAGATCAACATTCCACCAAAGAAATTCAAATATCTTTTCATGTTGCAAAATTCTTCCGTGAGCTTTTTCATTTCCACCTCCCTGTCTTATAAATTGTTTCAGTAAATGCCCATCTGAATAATAACTTGCAGTAAACAAAGTACCCACATATTGTTCCCATGGGGTACCACGAGGGATACCATGATTTGAATGAAGGAAAGTATCACCGGATCGCATTCGTTGTCCATCAGGCCTGGTAGTATAGAGATAATAATAGGGAACATATTGTTGTTCCGGATTATAAATATCAGATACTCCCATTCTGTCAAATATCATAAGAGGATATGTATCCCAGCTATACCTGAGAGGTCCGTATGAATCTCCCTGGTGATAAGCATTTCCATTATATAACCAGTTGCGAACGGGCAAATGTTGGGTAAAAAAGCGTTTGGCAGCTAATTCATACATTTCAGGATATTCGTCATAAATTGCAATACCGGCTGATAACATATCACGCATAATAAAACTTTCTGAAGAATGACCAGTCACAGACCCTTGCTTTGTTGGAGGGTAACCACACTCAAGGGTTTTGGCAAGCCTGATGAATTCATTAATGAAAACTTTTTTTTCCGATGGTGTTGTTAACGGATAAAGCCAATCATAAACTATGGCACCAGTTACCATCATCCTGCCAGTATAGCGTGCAGCATCTCCCACTTCCGGAAGTTTTGTACTTTTTAATAAAATAAGAGTAGAATCAATTATCGCTCTTCCCAATTTTTTGTCTAATGATACAAGATATTGAAGTGCTTCCCATTCAATTTTCAACTGAAGTGTTTGAGTTGCCTGCGATTTTAATTTTTCTACAACAGATTTTAAAATGGGTTCATTCAGCCTTACTTTTATCTGCGATGCATGGTGGGTTCGAAGGTAAAGTCTTGGATGTTCTGGAGGTGGAACAGGTATTAATATGCTATCCTGCATCTCCCATATTACATCCGTTTTGTGTTGCGCATGGAGTGGTAGATTAAAGACAATAAATATACTACAGATGATAATAATTAAATAAAAACTTTTCAACCGGATATATTTCATGATATGTCTTATTAGTTTATAGAAAAGAGATTTTATAGAGATATAAAACTAAAAGAAATATTTATAATAGCTGTAAATTATATACACATTCTGTAAGATGATCAGCTAATTAACAATTCCCTGCGCGCCTGATATCGAAATATTAATTTAATTTATGTCTAAAAATCAAATTTTAAACCATTAATGGAAATTAATATAGGAGTAAAAGTATCAAACAGTTGAAAATCAGGAATGGTATTTCAAATAATTTAAATAATCAATTATTAGTTTGAATATAAAGTATATATTTGATACAATAGTTTTAATGGATCAAATTTTAACGCTATGAAGCTCAATAAAGATTTTACACGACGGGAGTTTATTAAAAAAAACTCCTTAATAGGTGCTGGTGCTGTTCTAGGCTTGGGTTCTGCTAATAATGTTTTTGCAGGTTGTACTTCAAATGCCGCAAATTCTGCCCTTTTGGGTGGCAGTCCGGTCATTTCGAATCCTGGCTGGCCAGACTGGCCTATTTGGAATCCTGAAACTGATGAAAAACAGCTTCTTGAAGTTGTGCGTAGTGGAGTATGGTCCCGGAGAAACCTGGTTACTGAATTTGAAAAGCGGTGGGCAGATTTGATTGGTTCAAAACGTTGTTTGTCAGTTGTTAATGGAACCAATGCCCTTAATGCTTCGCTGGCGCAATTGGAGATTGGATGGGGTGATGAAGTTTTGGTCACTCCTTATACTTTCATTGCTTCTGTAAGCAGTATTTTATTTAATGGAGCTATTCCTGTTTTCGTAGATGTTGACCCGGAAACCTTTCAGATGGATCCGGGCAAAATTGAAGCAAAAATTACTTCCAATACTAAAGCCATTCTTCCGGTGCATATATTGGGACTGCCGTGTGACATGGAACGTATAATGGCTATTGCCGACAAAAATAATCTGTTGGTAGTGGAGGATGCATGTCAGGCCTGGTTAGCAGAAATTAATCATAAAAAAGTAGGTACGTTTGGGAAAGCAGGTTGCTTCAGTTTTCAAAATTCCAAAAACATACCTATGGGGGAGGGTGGAGCTATTGTTAGTGATGATGATGCATTTATGGATCGTTGCTTTTCATATCATAATTATGGAAATCCGTATGGATCAGTTGCCGGTGAAATAGGGTCAGGAACTATAATGTCCGGCACTAAATTACGACTTACCGAATATCAGGCTGCAATTGGATTGGCTCAAATGGAAAGGCTGGTGGAACAAACTGAATTACGAAATGATAATGCCGCTTACCTCACCTCAATGCTTAAAGATATCCCGGGAATAACAGTTCATCGTTTATATGAAAATGTAACTAAAGCAGCCTATCATCTTTATCCATTCTTATATAATAAAGAATCATTTAATGGCCTCTCAAGGAGTAAATTTCTGGAAGCTCTGAGGGCAGAGGGTGTTCCATGTTCGGGAGGGTATTCTGAACTCAATAAAATGCCTTTTTTGAAGAATACTTTTAACAGTAAGTATTTCAAGAAGTTCTACCCAAAAGAACGTTTGGATTATAACAAATATGCTGAAGATAATAAATGTGCGCTAAATGAAAAATTGTGTAATGAACAAGCAGTATGGATACCTCAGAACGTTTTGCTTGGTACCAGAGCTGACATGGAAAGTATTGCTAATGCAATTGAAAAAATAAATACAAATGCAGAAATAATAGTAAAAAAAGGATAATATGAAGAATCGGTTGTTTTTATTAATACTATCCTTATTTTTTTCTCACCTGGTACCAGTCAATGCATGGGGGGAGTATTCTGAATATGGTTGGAAAGCCGGAGTAGCAAAAGTTGTTATAACACCTAAAGATAGTATTTGG
>DASRQG010000154.1:0-5114 GCA_035645995.1 Mariniphaga sp.
CGATCGCCTGACTTCCGGTACTACCCCAGCTGGCTCTTAATTTTAGATTAGAAATATAGGGATGCCCTTTCAGGAAATCTTCCTCTGAAATCCTCCATGCAAGAGCAGCCGACGGGAAATAGCCCCATTTATTTCCTTCACTGAATTTAGAAGACCCATCAGCACGATAACTCATGGTTAGTAAATACTTGTTCTCATAATTATAAACAATTCTGCCCAGATAAGATAATAACACAGATTTTGCATATCCCGATCCCGGAATTCCGGGGGTGATTGATGCTCCAAGATTGTATGTCTCAAAAATATCAGATAGAAAACCAGTTCCACTACCGGATAAATAAGTAGTTGTAAAATCCTGATAGGTAAAGCCTGCCAAAGCAGTTAAATTATGTTTTTCATTAAAGGTGTGCGAATAATTTATCGTGTTTTCATTCAATAAACTAATAAATTGGCTGGTACTTACGGATGCACTTCCATCAGAATTCAAAAACTCACGGGTGGTAAATGAATCAGTTCGGTCATCTCTGTTTTCAATACCTCCCGAAATACGAATTGTAAGGTCTTCTATCGGTGTGAATAACAGTGCAGCATTAACCAGGGCAATATTGGCTTTTATTTGTGTAGATTGCTCCTTTATATAATTCAAGGGGTTCCTCATATCCGGAGCCAGGAAAGGATGAGCTGTATGCAGAATACTATAAGATCCATCTTCATTATACGGAGGAACGGTTGGTGGTGCAAATTGTGCAGCAATAAGAGAATTACCACGCGATCCACCTCCGCTATCCTTTCTATCGGTAATCAGGCGGGATAAAGTGCCTGATAAGGTAGCTGTAAAAAATTTACTAACCTGATGATCCACATTTGTTCTGACAGAATAGCGTTTATAATTACTTCCTTCTATTATACCATCCTGATTTAGCATGCTACCGGAAATCGAGTATTTTGTATTCTCTTTAGCTCCGTTTACATTTAATGAAGTAGAATAAATGGGTGCAGTCCGGTAAATAAAATCCTGCCAATCGAAACCCTCCCCAAAACTATTTATCTCACTTTCCGTAAAATATGGCTGCACTCCATCATTAACTGCTTTCGTATTATATAGTGTTGCATATTCACTTGCATTCATTAGGTCTAACTTACGAATGAGTGACTGGCTGCTGTAACTGGATTCAAAGTCTACATTATTTTCACCTGTTTTACCCCTTTTGGTTGTTACAAGCACAACACCGTTTGCACCTCTTGATCCATATATTGCTGTAGCAGAAGCATCTTTCAGTATTTCAATACTTTCTATATCAGCATTATTCAACACTGTTGCATTATCAACAGGAAATCCATCCACGACATATAAGGGTTCATTGCTTCCCTGAATAGAGTTTGCACCGCGAATTCTAATGCTTGTGGAAGCTCCCGGAGCACCCGTATTTTGAATAACCTGCACACCTGCCGACCGTCCCGACAATGCCTGCAACATATTCGATGATGGAAAAGCATTGATTTCTTCACTTTTAACCTGAGAGACTGAACCTGTTAAATCACTTTTTCTCATGGTTCCATAACCAACAGCCACTACCTCATCTAACCCAATTGATTCCTCCTCCATTATAACATTCAGTGTAGATCTCCCTTCTATACCAATTTCCTGAGTTCGCATACCTACGAATGAGAATATGAGAGCTTCAGCCTGAGGTGATATTTCCAATGAATAATTTCCATTAGCATCGGTAACAGTTCCGATTGTCGAGCCTTTTACAACCACTGTAACACCCGGCAATGGTTGTCCGCTGCCATCAGTAACAACCCCTGAAATTGTCCGCTGTTGGGCATCTGCATCAATCGAAAACAACACTAAAAAAAGTAATAATAATATCCTGGATATTATCCATTTTATGCCATAGATCAACCTTTTCATATTAATTATTTTTTTATTGGATTATAAATCAAAGAACCTAAACTTTAAGTCAAAATTACACCTACACAAACACGTTGCTAAGTCTCAATTTACGACTTTTTAACAAAACATTAAATGGTATATTTAATTAATATGAGAACGATTCCTACAATTAAGTTCAACAGTGATGCCTGAACTTTAATAATGGGAGGAGGAATCTTCAAGACGTCTTGGAAAAAGTATGTGATTTTGTATTACGGAAGCCGGTAATATTAAGTTGCAGCTGCTCATCTATATTCAATATGGCATAGTTGTTATTTTCAAGTCCGGTTCCCTCAACAGCAGCTTTTAACGTATAATAAAAAACCTCATCAATTGTATTCATAGCACCTCGATGATCGTGTCCCTGCAGTACAAGCAAGACATTATTTTGATTCTTAAAAACTGCTCTTACTTCATTCGCATTCTTAATAAAATGGCTTTTATCCGCATCAATGTCATCCAACCTCTGATGCACAAATACAACACAGGGTTTTTTGCTGTTCTGATGCAAATCCTCTTTTAACCATTCCAGCTGATTATTTGGAATATAAGTATCCTTCCAGTTGAAGTTTCCATTATTATAGGGCGTCCCGTCATTCATGTAATTGGCATCCAATACTACAAAATGAAAACCTTTCATATCATATGAATAATAACTTTGAGCTTGTTCGAATCCCCAATTTTTTACAAGTCTCAAATACTGATATTTGGTGATGCTATCATGATCGTGGTTCCCTAATACATGAAAGACAGGTCCGTTAAATTTACAAAACTCCCTTTCAACATCCCGCAGATATTCTAAAGTCCTTTTCTCGTCCGGTTGTACATCCTGATCCTTAAAATCGCCAAGCTGAATAAAAAAGTCAACTTTGTGTTCATTCATTACCTCTACACATTCAGCCAGTTTATCAAGAGATTCACGATAATAACGGGAATTCCCTTCTTCCGGAACCCTATCGGCATAATGGAGATCAGTTATTAATCCTATTTTAATTGATTGTATGTCATCTTTATTGAATGGACTACATCTTAATGATAATCCGGCGACAACTGAACTGGTAGTAATAATAAAATTTCGTCGTTTCATAAAAGTTATTTTTTTAATATCAGCTTAAAATTTCATATAATATCAGAACATACCTCCGATACCTTTCAGGTTATAAAAATACGAGTTCAAAACCAGACTTTCTCCATACCAAGTCCAGTCCCGATTGAATTTATACTGGACGAGGTATGGACTTGATATGGATTTGAAGAGGAGTTCAAGCCTGTTGAGGATAGAAAATTCATTCAACAAAATCATTGATTAAGGATTGAAAAGACCTTTTCTAATGAATTTAAATACTGGAACCGACTTTTTTTATTCTGAGACCTTATAAGCAATAGCTTTTATAAGTTCAAATTCAGAATCAGAATATCCGGGGTCCCACGGAGAGCCTTCTGAGCCGGTATCTATTTCCTTTTCAATCTGTTTTGCGGTATCCCTGTTATTTTCAATCATGGCTTGTATCCATTGAAAAAGGGAATCGTCTGAAGATCTTTGTTCCCATTGGTTCAGGATCGTTTCAACCTGATTTAATTCACCCAACCGCTGTAAAACAACCAGGTACAAATAATCAGTTGAGTTAATTCTTCCTCCCCTGTTAGCATTATACTTCAGAATTTTTTGATACAATGCATCTGCTTGATCCTTTTTGTTAAGCTTCATTAAATATTCAGCTTCCAAAAAATCTTCAATACGTTCATCTACCTCAAAAGGCTGACCGACGCCTAAATTTTCTGGCCATAGACGTGCCTTAGCTATTGAACTCAAAGCCTCATCATAATTCTCATTTTTATAATGTTGTAAACTTGCCATCACAGCAGCCTGTCGATATGTAATTCGACCATGCCTTGCTCCTTCGTGAGGAAGAATGACAGTATTCTCAAGCTCGTTTAAACTTTCGGAATACCTTCCGTTGGCAAGTAAACTTTTTGCATAGGTATATTTTAATGCCTCAATTTCAGGAAATAATTGCATCGATTTTGTTGAAGCATCCAGTGCTTCTGATACTTTGTTCTTGCTTAAATAATAATCAATTACCGCAAGGGATGTTCTCCAGTCTGTTGATCCAAGCTCCTGTGCTTTCTTTAAGTCTTTTTCAGCATTATATTCTTTATCCTCACTGAGAAGTTCGTTACGGGCAAGGTAGAAATATGGATATTGAGGAATATCTTCCAGCGATGTAAATATTTCTTTGGCAATTTCTCTGTTTCCTTTACTCCAGTGCAATAATGCCAGGAAATATCCCGGTTTCCAATCATCAGACATTCGAGTAGCCCAATTTAATACTGGAAACAATTCATACCTGAAGGGAAATATAAAATCGGGTGATCCATTTATAAAGTAGTTGAAATACTTTTTTGATTGTTCTTCGTCAAAATATTTAAAAAGATACGATAGTTGCAAATTAACCAATGTATTTTCAGGAGACAATTCCAATATAGAAATTGCTTCCTCCACACATCCACTATTTTGGTACCAAAGAGCAACTTCCATATATGTCTGGTAAGCCAATTCATTCCTGATTAAGCTGGTAAAATCATCTCTGCGCTCATTTTGGTCATCTAAGAACATTCTTTCAGCTCTGACAAAGTGATTCAATGGAGAAATTAATTCCAGCTGATTCAGATAATTATTTGCCTCTTCCTTCCTGTCGAGTTTTCGTAAAACAACAGCCTGAATTAACAAAGCCTCCTGATTCTTAGCATCACCATCCAAGACTCTGACCGCATAAGTTTTAGCCTTGTTTAATTCGTTTGTCAGCAAAAAAAGCTTAGCCTGCTCAAGGTATGCTGCCATCCGGTATTCAGGAGAAACAGAGGCAACAGCAAACCCATCCTGAGCATCAATCAGGTTTCCGGTCATTCGGTTAACCAAGCCATAAATAAAGTTTGCTTTTGGATCGTAAGTATTTATTGACAGGGAACGCTGCACAAGATTTTTGGCATAATTCAAATCACCTTTTCTGATGTATAATTCAGCTAAATGGTTTAGGGCAGGTGCATAATATGGATCCTGAACAAGACAGTTCTCGAGGCTTGCCTTTGCTCTTTCATAATTCCCTTGATAAATCCAATTAACTCCATCAATATATTGTCCGTAAATTGAGCTCCAATTAAAGGCTTCAGGGGCTTC
>DASRQG010000155.1:0-2615 GCA_035645995.1 Mariniphaga sp.
CGATAACCTTCCATAATATCTCTGTTCACCACGGCTACTGCATCAAGAGATCCATCTAAAATATTCTGATAAGTAGTTCTGCCAACTCCCTCATTAAAAATTAAAGTTTCATCATCAAATACCCGTGTTGACCTTTTAGGAGCATTATTGGGAATTCCTTCTTTACTTACAGTAGCATGAAAACATTGTTGTGATGCAATCATTTCCTTCATTTCCTGTGATAGTCTGGCCATAATTATAACTTGTTTAAAATTAAATATCGAGGTTCATACTAATCTATTCAAATATATCATTAAAAAAGGACTTAGCTTTTGAAGTGCTAATAAATACAATTATCCGTTATCTGATGCAATTTAGATAACTCAGTGTGTGAGTATTAGCTTATTTCCTTTTAGCATAACCTATTATTCTATAATCAGGTTTCGTGACTTGGGGTATTTGACAGAGTATTTTAGGTCAATTTCCGTGTTCTCTAATGGATTCAATGTGATTTCCCATTTAACTTCACCCTTATCTTTATCAAGCACTCCACCAGAAATATCCTGAACTATTACTTCTATCTCCTCACGTTTTGAAACAGGAACCTGATCTAACACCAACATGTTAATTTGTTGATTTTTATTGTTTCTTAATATCGTTTTCCAGTACCTGGCCTCCTCCTTTCTGGATCCTATAAACTGCCTGGTTTCAAAATCCTTTTCTTTTACCCTGTCAATAGTAACATTTTTATCTTTCCCTAATGAAAGTTGTAATGTATCGGTAGCATAACGAACATCCAGAAGTGATTTTCCTACGAATGTTCCCTCAAAGAAAACATTAGCCTCCCCTTCCATTAGGTTATATTGTTCCCAATCAGTAATGTTAGCCATCAAATAAGCCTCTTTCTCGACTTTGGGAACCGCATAATACTGAAAAAATGCAGGCACCTGATAAACGGCCATATCAACAGCATAATTTCTGTTGTCGGAATTAACAGTATATGGAGTTACAATCTCAAAATTCACAGAAGTTTGATTTTCAGTTTTCTGAAAAGGAAGTGCAATATTCTCTGCTTCACGGCTTTTGGTTTTATTCACAGAAGCGCCTGCCGCTCTTCCTTGAAGCCTGTTTGGCAGTTGAGCATCACTTTGAACACCATAACCAACCACTACAACTTCTTCTAAATCCTGCACATCCTCCGAAAGCTTTACATTCAATACTGAATTGGTAACGGGTAAGGCCTGAGGCTCATACCCGATATATGAAAAATTCAAATAACCGGCGTTTTGTGGAAGGGTAAGAGAATAATTTCCATTTGCATCGGTCACTGTTCCAATGGTAGTTTCAGGAATAGTTACATTCACTCCAACAAGAGGTTGATTATCCTGATCCGTGACACGGCCACTGACAGAACTTATAGCTGTATTATAGATAGGCGGGAGCGTATAATAATCAAGAAAATACGTTTGCAATTCTGGAGCAACGCCTGATGAGTTCGGGTTAGAAGATGAAAACGCAAGTTTTACGTTCTTCCAATCGACCTTTGTATCTTGCCTTAAATTAGCCTTGTAAATAATCTCAATGGGATCATTTATAGTTTTTGCCCGAATATCGTATGTAGGATACCATCCGGCATTATCAACAATATAAGTAAGTTCGAAAGTAGGTTTCGTTTTGATCTTTGTCTGAACCTTAACAAGAATCTCTCCCGATGCAAAATCATTTTTACTTACTATTGCCTTTAACTGATTTTGAAGTTCAGTTCTTTCCCTTCTCAGATCCTCTAAAGTTTTGTGTCTGTCAACTTCATTTAATTTTAAGGAAGTAAGCCGGGAACTATAAAATTCAGAAGCTTCCTTCAGGTTTGAAACACTTAACTCATTGTTTTTACCACCTACAACCCGGTTATCGGATAGGAAAAGCAGTTCTTCTTTTAAGATAGCAAGATACGTTTCCTCGAGTTTTATTTTTTCATTTAAAGCATCAAGTCTTTTTTCCAGCCCTTTCACTTCTTCTGATTTCTGATTCTGCTCCAGAAAATTATGCTGATGATTTACTGCCATCACAGTTACATCACCCGAAGCTTTAACCTGTATACTTTTGGCATCAATAAAAGGAGATAGTTTTCCAAACTTAAGCGTGAATATACCCGATGAAAGATCAACAGTCTTTTTTCGAGTTACCTGAGCTTTATCAAAAAATACAGTTACCTGATCAACTTTCGTTTCTATCTCTTTAACCTCCGGTTCCTGTGAAAACACATTGCTGAAAATCAAGGTTAGCAGGAAAATGTGAATTAATTTCATGTTTAATTTAACGTTTACAGTTGTTTTATGAGAAAAGCAGGATAAGCTAATCTTCTTTCATGTGGCAAAATTGCCTTTCCCGTGTCAATACTTTATAGTTCTGCCACCATGATTATCAATGTCAAATAAAATAAACTCAGTATCAGATGTATAGACAATAGTGCAGATTCATAAGGGTAGATAAGGCATATCGGATTATGGATAGCAATTTTTGGCGATACATTCTGTTTTAGAATTTATTGGCAACTAAGTTAACAAAGTTCGCTGTATGATAAAATATCAATAGGATATAAAATTTATAAAAGGCGTGACAAAATTTGATTGAAAGAT
>DASRQG010000156.1:0-3528 GCA_035645995.1 Mariniphaga sp.
GGCTATAGCAGTTGTAGATGCCAGCAGCAGGTTGAGTGAATTGAATAAAACTTTGGTATAGCCAAATTATTTTTTGAATCAATTATAACTATCCCCGGCTTTTCGAGTCGGGGATAGCTAAAAAAGAAAACTCTCAAAATCTTTTTAAATATCCCATTCACAAGTAAAACATACGGAAATTTATTATATCAACAGAACAAAATTATTCGTTTCATAATTCATTAAGCCAGGTTTTGGCAAATGATCTTGCTGTCTCAACCGTTTCTTTTCCTGCACGGTAACAAAACTTCCACATATAATCTTTTCTTTCATAATTTGGATTTACAAAAACTATTTTCCCACCTACATCTTTTGTTTCTGCATCATAATCAACTGAAGATGATATTTCAAGAAAAGTATTAAGCCATTTTTTAATCATGTTATTTGGATTATTTTCAGGGTATTCTTTTTCCCATTCAACTAATTTCTGTTTATAAATTTCCAATTGCTGTTCATACGCAAGGTTATTGCTCTCATCTGTTGCTGAACCAAACATAGGATTATCGGGATTATCAAGATCAGCAAGCTGTTGTTTCATATTCTTTATTGTTTCTTCTAATGCATCTTTCATATTAGGGACTTGTTCTATCAGCTTTTCACTTTCAGAAATACTCGTTAAAAGCTGTTTCCTGTAATTCTCTTTCATTTCATTTACAGACTGAGGTTTTTGAGGTGGAAAAGGTTTTTTTATCTCACGGTATTGGTTATACTGTTCAATAAAACCGGGTGATTTGGTTGTTTGTTTAATATAATCAGCAGCAACCAAAACAAGTGAAGGACGCTCACCCTTAGCAATTTTTTTTAACTCAGATGTGGATGGAATATAAAACGATGGTCCGGATAAATTTGAAAATATTGTCATCTGAGCATGATCTTCTGTTAAATGCATTAATGAGAGCAGACTTTTGACTTTTTCATCAAAGAAATGATTAAGTGTAAAACCGAAAGCTATTATTACCAGAATGAAGAGATACTTTTTCACCAAACAGATCTCCTTTAAATTAATTTGTTAAAGATACTTTTAAAATTATCCGGTTAACTAATAATTGTAAATAGAACAGAAGTTCTATATCATTTATATTCTGCAATAGTTGTTTAGTATAAATCTTCGGGAGAAAAATTTTTAATTAGCATCTGCTAAATATTAACTGTATCTTAACACTGGTTCTTTGATAATTTGATGCTCTATAATAATTAACAAAGGAAGGAGTGTTTTGATGAAGATAAAAATAAGTAACCTGTCTCCTGATGTTACCGAAGAGGAACTTAAGGAACTATTTTCTAAGTATGGTAAAGTAAAAAATGTTAAGATAGTTAGACCACAATCAGTCCTTTCAGATGTTTATAGAATAGCGTTCAAAAATTCAGATTCAGATAATGATGTTTATTATGATTTAAGCAGAGAATACACATTAAGTGAGAATGAACTAATAAACTAAACTTTCAATATAGGTATAAAAAAAGCCCGGTCAAGTGCCGGGCTTTTTAATTTATGGAGATACTTAAGGTTTATTAAGTTCTTCAATCGATGATAAAAGCAGTTGTATTGTATACCGGGTATTATGTGCACCATGACTCATATCATGCTCAACAAAGAAGTAATTGAAAAGTGCACCTGCTTTATATGCCGGAGCAATTTTCAAAGGTGCATTTATAGAACCACTTTCGGTCAACCAGCCTCTGTCAACAAGCAAAGTATGTAATGAATCCATTAATTCAACAACAGCAGTGTGTGTGCCTACACCATTTGTAAGATCACTTGATTGTCCGATATAATCAACTGAGAATCCTTGTGCATTATGGCATCCGGCAACTGTACATCCGTTGAGAAGATAATTTTCTTCACCGTGAGTTCCGCCGTAACCAATGTTCATTGTATGTCCGCCGGCTATACCTGAACCTGCATTTGCATCAGCCATGTGGCATTGTATACAACCTTCCTGTTTAATTACAGTATTGTCTGTATGATTTGAATTCTCATAAGTATAACCCTGGAATTCAAAACCGCCTGTGCCCATTAACATCTGGCTCTGTACACCATAGTGAGGATACCACCTGTTGTTAGAAATAACAATAGTATCAGTAGCTGCTGTTTTAGTCGGATCGGGTAATGGACTTAAAGTGCGCGGCTGATGGCATTGAGCGCAGAGATTTCCTTTTCCATAGTCAAAGAGAGCTGTACCCTGTCCGGCAACAACCTGGTTGAGCATAACAGGTTCAACAGTTCTTAAAGAGAAATTGCCTCTTGCATGTGGTGAATGACATGCAAAACAGCCTGGAGGTGAAGAATTAATATGAGTTTGTACAGGTTTTCCCTGTGTCATCTCAACGAATCCTTCTGTAGTATGGCAGCCTGCACATGAAGCTTGATTTCTGTCGAAATCTCCTCCATAATAATGTTTTGAAAGTGTCCATTGGTATCTCAAAGCCCATACATTATAAACCGAATCAGTATCAGGATTATGGCAGTCGCCACATTTAATATTATCAGCAAAACCTTCCAGGTGAGTTATATCGGATTTACCGGGTTCCCCTGGAGGTCCTTGTGGTCCTTCACAACCGCCTATTAAACCTGCAGTAATAAGAAGTGCAGTAAGCAGGTAAAAGGGGATGAATATTTTTTTCATACAATTATCTCCACTTTTAGATTTTTTATTTTATGATTTTTAGAACTTAATATCCTCAAATGTACCATCACTTCTTCTTATATTTAATTTGCCATCTATATGCTTTGAGGGATTGATTTTCATCTGGTCATCAATTGTACCTCCATGGCAAAAAGAACAATTTAAACCTGTTGGAGGAGGTTGAATTTGCGGATGTGCACCTCCGGGCAATGCCTTCTCAAACAATGTTGCTGCTGTAGGATTACCATGACATGTTCCGCAAGCTGCAGCATCAGGATCGTTCCAGCCCGGTGAATTATCTAAATTTCCATTTTTGAAATATCCATGGCAGTAAGTATTTGCACAGGTTTTATTTCCAAAATCATATTCAGGATCCGGGGCAAACAGGGGAAGACCCGGATTATATAATTCTGCCGATGGATCATTGGTTGCAAGTGAAGGGAGATATCCTGTCATCGTAACTTCTGCGGGAAGATCAGAATCTACATGTCCTTCAGTATATAATTTTGCCGGGACAATATGACAGGATGCGCAGGAAACACTTTTACCTAAATTGCCTCCGTTTAAGTGAACCTGGTGTGAACCAACTCTTTCCGAATTTTCATTTCCATCAATATCATCGGGTGGGGCAGGATTATTATCACTACCATGACAGGTTGCACAATTTTCCGGACCAGCAGGTTCATTATGGCATTTCAGACATGATACTTCAACAAGTCCTCCATTATAATTGCCACCATGACATTGGCGGCATTCATTCATATCCCAATTCTTTTCTCTTATCAAATCTCCATGCCAGTTTGGAGACATTGGGTTAAGTATACCTTCTTTATGAAAACCAGCTGAATCTTCCGGTTTAGTT
>DASRQG010000157.1:0-9430 GCA_035645995.1 Mariniphaga sp.
TTTCAACCATGTATAAGGGCTCCATCAACATACAGACCCCGTTTCTATGGGCTGTATCCTTTATATTTGTATTTATGATTGGAGGCCTTAGTGGTTTGGTTGTTGGTTCACTGGCTGCCAATGTTTATGTTCATGATACCTATTTTGTAGTAGCCCACTTTCATTATATCGTATTTGGTGGAACAGGGTTTGCCTTTTTAGGTGCCATGCATTATTGGTTCCCAAAAATGTTTGGACGCATGTATGACAAAGCATGGGCAAATATTGGCTGGCTCATTTTCTTTATCGGATTCCTGGCGCTGTATTCTCCCATGTTTTATTTGGGAATGCAAGGCATGCCAAGGCGCTATTACGATTACCTTGAAGAATTTCATGGAGGTAATATTATAGCAACCATTGGCTCCTGGGTACTTATTACAGGATTTATAATCATTCTTGCCAATCTAATAACTTCTGCCCGTAAGGGTGAAAAAGTAGGTAAGAATCCTTGGAATAGTAAAACCCTGGAATGGACGGTTCCCTCACCTCCCCCACTTGAAAATTTTGATGAAATACCTGTATTAGAAGAAAAAGATGGACCTTATAACTACGATTAAATTTTGAACTGATGGAACACGTAAAACAAATCGCTCATGAACATTACGATCCGGAGGCCTCAAAAATAGGCATGTGGTTATTCATATTTACTGAACTTTTATTGTTTGGTGTGTTGTTCGTAATTTATTCAGTTTACCGGTACCTCAATCATGGTGCTTTCGAACTGGCTGCCGAAGAGCTCGATCCATTCATTGGTGCAGTAAATACAGTTATACTGCTCATAAGCAGCATGACCATAGCTATGTCTACCACCTCTCTGCAAAAAAGAAATCGTAATTTCACTCTGTTATTAACGGGAACTACATTTGTATTGGGAGTTGTTTTTCTGGTAAATAAGTATTTCGAATGGAGCGGGAAATTTGATCATGGAATATTTCCCGGTTCTGAGTACCTTATTAACAATTTCAGCCAGGGTGAAATTCTCTTTTTTGGATTATATTTTATTATGACCGGTTTACATGCCTTACATATAATCATTGGACTGACGCTGATAGGAATTGTGATATGGAGGGTGTCCACCGGAACCATAAATGCAGACCGGCCGGTATTACTTGAGAATACAGGTTTATATTGGCACCTTGTAGATATTATCTGGATATTTCTGTTCCCATTATTTTACCTAATCATTTAATAATCTAAAAATATGTCATTAGAAAAAAACCATGTAGTACCTTATAAAACATATGTATTTGTTTTATTAGGACTAATAACACTGACATTACTATCCATTGCTATCACAGAAATTGAATTGGGGAGCCTGGCAGTTGCAGCTGCCCTTGCTTTTGCCATTATAAAATCATTTCTTGTGCTCACCTGGTTTATGCACCTTAAATATGATAAACCATATATCATACTGATGGTAGTATTTGTTTTTGCTGTTTTATTTGTCACCGTTTTAGTAACCTTTTTTGATTACCTATATAGATAAAAAACCATGTATAGTTCTGAGATAACGCAGGCGTCTAATTTTGTAAAAGGGGTTGATACCGCTTTTCTGGTTGTTTTTGTAATATCTTTTTTCTTTCTGATATCATTAAGTATATTAATTATCGTATTTATTTATAAATACAATCAAAAAAGACATCCAAAGGCAGTTCAGATAAAAGAAAATCACAAACTTGAAATAGCCTGGGTTGTAATTCCCTTATTACTTACCTTACTCATGTTTTATTACGGATGGTCAGGATGGAAACCAATGACAAGAGCTCCTGAAGATGCCATGGAAGTTACTGTTTACGGGCGGATGTGGAACTTTATGTTTGAATATGAAAATGGAAAGATGGTTGACACACTTTACCTGCCCAAAGATAAACCTGTTAAACTAAATCTGGTGGCAATGGATGTGTTACATAGTTTGTACATTCCTGCTTTCCGGGTGAAACAGGATATGGTTCCCGGCAAAGAGAATAATTTTATGTGGTTCGAGCCACAGCGTGAAGGTACCTTCGAGATATTTTGCGCTGAATATTGTGGATTGGAACACAGCTATATGTATTCTTATGTTAAAATTGTTGAAGATAGTACCTTCCAGTCGTGGGTAACTGATACTACCCTGGTAGCTCAGGAAGTTGAATCTCCAACTGCTACCGGTCGCAGGATAATGCAGAATATTGGATGTTTTGCCTGCCATTCACTTGACGGATCAAAACTGATAGGTCCTTCTTTTGCCGGCATATGGAATTCTGAAAGAACTGTTGTAACAGGGGGATCAACCCGGCAAGTGGTCGCTGATGAAGAGTATATCCATCGCTCTATTCTCGATCCAAATGCTGATATAGTGGAAGGTTTTGGAAGAGGGCTCATGCTTTCCTATAAAGGCCAACTATCTGAAGAAGATATACAGAATATAATAGAATACCTCAAAACTTTAGAATAAGCATATTTTGAAACCTTTTCATAAAGTTCTTACCGAACTTGGCAAGGTACGAATTTCTCTTCCTGTAGCATTATCAGCCCTGGCAGGATATGTACTATATTCAGGTAAAATAGACGCACAAGGGCTGATACTTGCTTTAGGGGTATTCTTCATGTCTTGTGGTTCAGGTGCATTAAACCATTGGCAGGAGAGAAAAACAGATGCTAAAATGCCACGTACTCAAACCAGGCCAATCCCGTCAGGAAGAATTACATCAATGCAGGGATTCATGATTGTTGCTGGTTATCTTGTTACAGGCTCATTCATACTGATTATTTCCAATCCTCCAATTGCATTATACCTGAGTTGGGCTACCTTGTTTTTTTACAACCTTGTTTATACCCCCCTTAAAAAAGTATCTGCATTCGCTGTAATTCCAGGCTCAATGGTTGGAGCTCTTCCCCCAATCATTGGATGGTCAGCGGCCGGAGGTTATTTATTTTCTGAATCTATTTTAATCGTTGGCACTTTTTTCTTTATTGGTCAAATACCGCATTTTTGGCTGCTCCTATTCTTGTTTGGTGACCAATATAAACTTGCCGGATTACCAAGCCTGACAGATATTTTTTCTGATCTACAAATTAAAAGAGTAACATTTGCCTGGATTCTTGCTACTATTGCTTCTGCTTTACTTGTGATTGTTTTCGTGTTCCAAGCCTGGGTTTTAATAATACTAATGCTTGCTTATATTTTATATTTAATGGCAACCCTTACCGGAGAAATGTTGGTCAAAAATGAATTTAATGCCTTACCTGCCTTTTACAAACTAAACTTTCTGTATTTATTTATGATGTTCTTCCTTATAGCAGAGGGATTGCTCAGATAATAATAACAAATTACCCGAAATACTATTTCTTGAAAAAAACAAAGCAATTGTCTTCATATAAACTTTATTGTTTTTCAGCAAATAATAAGTTTATTTGTATGTTTATAAACCACTTGAACCAGCAAACAAATAAAAACATATATAATTTTCATGGAAAAACTCCAATGTTTCGTATGTAAAAAACCATTTAAAAAAGTTGATATGGCCCTCAATAAAACAGTAAATCTGTATGTCTGTGTTAAATGTCAGGGTACAAACCGGGAAAAAATTCGGGAAGAAGAATTAATGGACAGCTTGGCAGATGGTTTTGTGTGTGGCTGCATATAAATATAAAACCGCAGTTCCCTGCGGTTTTATATCATACCGGCAATTCGAAATTTTAGTTCAATAAATGCAAATATTGTTCATTTAATAAATTAGGGAGAAAACTTGCAATAAGACCCAATGCTTTTTCATCATCAACCTTAGAAGGAGAGATTACTTGTTGCTTTTTCAACTCTTGCGAATTAAGTATAACAGAATTGATCTGATTTGGTACACTGCTCCAGGCTTTTTTAACAGATCGTGCCCCAAAACCATTTGCCCCACACATATAACATACTTCAAAAAATTTGGAACTTACAATAAATGCAGAACCGTCCGATGTGTTTCGCTTAATTACTGTAATCGGATTTTCACTTCCTTCGTAAGTAAGGTTCCAAACTTTTTCAACATCACTTCCTAAATTAATATTTTCTATCGCCTCAATCTCATAATTAATTAACTCTTTTCCGATGTTTCCGGAAAGGGCTTTCATGTTAACTGTAAAAATCATGGCGGCAATCACAGGAACAATTTGTAACATTTTCATGGTGTTTCATTTTTTTAATTAAACATTCAATTTTTGCTTTCTAACATTGTTTCATTGAATATGACGCCAAATATATGTTTCTGTTACACCAAAATGTCTGCTAAATAACATTTTTAATTATTCCATCTATTTTTGGAAATAATAAAAAATATTTTACATTAACTTGATATCAAATAAATGATAGTTTTTGAGGATCAAAAAAAATTAATTGAACGAAAAACTGACGCTTAAATTTCACTTTAAAAGCGTTAAAAAAACTAAAAAACTTTATTTTTTTATTTATTTTTTGTATGAGCGGCAATAAAACAGATATAAAGCAAAACTTTTTGAATTAACATTTACTTAAATAAATACATAGGAATTAAACAGTCTGAATTTTCTGTAGTCTATAATATATTTCAAGACAAGATTTAATAGCATCAAATTATGTACATTCGATCCGACCATTATAAACTATAATTTCATATGAGATTTAAAGAATTAATTCGCCAACGAAGGGCTGTCAGAAAATTTAAAGGTATCCCAATTGAAAAAACCATATTATTAAAAGTATTGGATGCTGCCCGTATGGCTCCTTCGGCAGTCAATTATCAACCCTGGCATTTCATTGTTCTACAAGAGAAGGAGAATCTGGAACAGATTTACAAAACATATCCTCGCAATTGGTTTAAAGCTGCTCCGGTAGTTATTATAGCTTGTGCCGATCATTCACAATCATGGAAAAGAAATATTGATGGTAAGGATTCTGCAGAAATCGATATTGCCATTGCAGTAGACCACCTGACTTTACAAGCTGCTGAATTGGGTTTAGGCACCTGTTGGGTATGCAATTTTGACGCAGAAAGATGTGCTGAATATCTGAGTTTACCATTATACATAACACCTGTTGCGCTCATCCCAATCGGTTATCCTTCAGATGACACTGTACCTCCCAAAAAAAGGAAAGAGATTGATGAAATAGTACATTGGGAAAATTTTATTGAACCTGATGATTCTGACACAACACATTAAATTGTAAAGTCAATTTGCCCGAATTCATAAATCAGAGATATACTTCTCTAATCGGCTTAATCCTATTCTAATATTCTCAATGGAATTAGCATACGAAAATCGAAGATAACCTTCTTCATTTGGGCCAAAATCAATACCAGGTGCTACTCCAACATGAGCTCTTTCAAGAATATCAAATGCCAGTTTATGGCTATTTGCTCCTAAAACCATTAATATCGCCGGAGAACTGCCTGAAGTATCAGAATCTGATCCTGAGTAACCGATACTCCATATTCAGATTTATATTTTTTTACCAACGCTTCCCGCAGTTCTGAATTCCCAAGACTATGGGTATAATGCGAATGTCCTTCCAATATGACTTTCATGGATGCTTTAGCTACAGCAGGCGGCACATTACAATCAGGTTCCCCTACCTCCAGATGAATAATATGCTTGCCTTGCCGTACCAGTTCTTGTGCCCGTTCCAACACTTCCATTACAATAAATGGCTCGATTTGATTTGCTCTTTCTGACAGCATTCTTTGATTTTCTAAAGGCTTACGAAAAACAGCAGCTTTAAGTTTGGTATAATTTGCAAAATCGTATTTCTAAAGATATCCTTTAGCAATTTGTAATGCCTGGTTCCTATAGCCGCCACCAAATAAATAATAATGGTTAAGTACATGATAGAGCTGATAAAGAGCATTTCGATCCTTCCATTCCACAGGAAGCGGATATACTTCATTATAGGCATTAAAGAACTTGTTAGAAAAACCTCCAAACATAGTTATGATCCCAAATTCCATTTCCCGATCGCAAAAGGAACATGCCGGGTCTATTATGGCCGGCCCCTTTACTGTCGCCATATAATTACCCGACCATAAATCACCATGAATTAAAGCAGGAGTGGAATCCTCAGAAATAATTTGTTGCAACCGATCTAAAAGTTGCAGGTAAATCTTATTCTCTTCAGCGCTCAGAGACCTTTTCTCTCGTATTAACTCAATCAAAAAACGTAACCTGTTGTCTCTGTAAAAGGTAACCCAGTCGTTATTCCACGAATTATTTTGAGGAGTTGAACCACAATAGGTAGAATGATCAAAACCATATTGCTTATTAGAAAATTTATGAATATGAGCCAATCCCCTGCCAAGTATTTCATCGCTATTCCGGCTGAAACTTCCCGCTTCCAAATACTCTAAAACAATAAAACCGGGAATTTCATCTACCGCTTTCGCTGCTATTACATCAGGAATTAAAAGATGATCACCGGCAGCTTGTTTAAGTGCTTTTAAACCGTCTGCTTCCCGCAAAAACAAATCAATCGGCACATCTGCATTCCACTTTAGAAAAAATGTTCCTTCACTGGTTTCAATTTTAGATGCATTGCTTATACAGCCTCCTCCAAGTGCCCCGGATAAATATATTTCTACCTGTCTTCCAAAATAGCTTGTAAGAGTTTTACGGACTGCATTCTCTACCAGGTTTTCACTACTTAAGAACTTCATATCTTCAATCTTTACACGACAATGAAGATACAACTAATTCAGTTTAATGTAAAGTCATAAGATCCTGCCCCAACTAAAACTCTTTGAGGCTCGATCTTTATAATACCATCTATTATATCCTCTGCAATCATCTGCCCCCCTTCATATATTTCATTTCCACCTTCAATTCCTGAAAAGTCAATCCAGGATGTTGTATTAGGGGGTACCACCAATTGAAGATTAAATGCACCATCATCCATTTCCCAATCTACTGATAAGCGTCCATAATTTGTTTCATATTCTGCACGAGCCCAATTCAGATCTCCTGCTGGCTGAGGCTTAATTATCGATTGTTTAAATCCTGGTTCTTCATCTGAAATATTAATACCGGCCAATGTGTTCCAAATCCATTCGCCTACACAACCAAGAGCAAAGTGATTCCGCGAATTCATTCCCTCCGGACGTTCAGTATCCGAATTCCACAATTCCCAAATTGTTGTTGCTCCCTGCTTCACCATATATCCCCAACTGGGATATTCAGTTTTATTCATCATGTCATATGCCAGCTTATGATTGCCATACTTGCTTAACATTGGTAAGATGTAACCAGTACCCAAAAAGCCTGTTGTAGGATGTCCATTCTTAGCTTTTACATTTTCAATAAGATTTTTAACAACCTGCTCCTCCAAATCATCTGGTGTAAGTCCGAATGCAAGCGGTAACAAATTAGCCGTTTGGGTGCCTCCGGGATAATTCTTTATACTATCATTCCAATATTCATGGTGATAAGCTTCTGCAATTTGTTGAGCTAACATATTGTATTGTTCAGCATCAGCAGTCTTACCAATTACCTCAGCCATCTGAGCCAGCAGTTTAGTTGAATAAAAATAGTATGCGGAACCAATTGGTTTACCCGGTGAAGCTTCAACTGCTATCCAGTCACCATAGCCATACCACCCATTCTGTTCCCAAAAATATATATTGTCATTACTCTTACTACGCATGTATTCAACCCAGGCCTTCATTCCTTCGTAATTATCTTCTATAATACGTTTATTGCCATAATACCTGTAGTTGATCCAGGGAATAATAACAACAGCATCTCCCCATCCCGGTTTTGATGGGCCACTTACAACTATAGGAGGATTTACATCATATACCCAACCTTCCTCGTCCTGACCATCAGTAATGTCAAACATCCACTTCGACCAATACCGGTCGAGGTGCATATTAAAGTTTGCAGTTGGAGCAAAAATCTGCGCATCTCCCATCCAACCTAATCGTTCATCACGCTGTGGGCAATCAGTTGGTGCCGGATAAAAATTACCTTTCTGTCCCCAAATTACATTTTTATTGATGTTGTTAATCAATTCATTCGAGCATTCAAAACTCCCGATGAAGGGTTGATCTGTATATATAACTTTTCCGGTAATATCCTGAATAGAGGGTTTCTCCTTCAATCCTGATACTTGGATATACCTGAAACCATGGTATGTAAATTTGGGTTCCCAAACAATCTCCTCACCATTAGAGACTACAATGTCTACTACATCCGCAGAACGCAAATTCTCCTGAGCAACAGTACCATCTTCGTGCAACAACTCAGCGTATCTGAATTTAATGGAATCACCTTTAGGAGCAACTATTTTAATTTTGGCCCATCCAACCATGTTCTGGCCAAAATCGTAAACATATACATCTTCTACAGGCTCATTGATTGCTACAGCTGCAATCTCTTCATGTTGTTTTAAAGGGGGTGCATTCGGTCCCTTTAAAGTACCTTCGTAATCAGCAGGTTCGACTATAGCCCATTGAGCATCATCAAAATCAGCTTCGTCCCAACCCGGTTGCTCAAGATTGGCATCATATTTTTCTCCATCATAAATATGATCAGCCCAAATTGGTGAATCGGCCCATTTCCATGTATTATCTGTACCCACCACCTGTGAAGTTCCATCTTCAAAATCGACAATTAGCTGCATCAGAAATTTCAAAGGCCCTTCACTATATTTCTGTCCTCCTTTCCAACCTAATCCTCCCGACCACCACATATTTCCTAATACTGCTCCAACAGCATTCTGCCCCGAATCAAGCAGATCTTTTACATCGTACACCTGATATTCCAACCTGACAGGATAATGCGTCCATCCGGGTGTCAGCATATCCTCTCCAACACGTTCACCGTTCAGAAACAAAACATAATTACCTAAGCCTGTAACATATACCCTGGCACGATCAATGGATTTATTCTCAACTTCAAATTCCTTCCGTAATAAAGCTGATCGTCCGGGGTTTTCTTTACCCCTTGCAATCCACTTTGCCTGCCAGTCGGATTCGTTCAACAATCCCATTTCCCATGAAGCAATATCACTCCATTCCGAAACTTCTCCATTCATGTCCCAAATACGAACCCGCCAAAAATATGTTTTCCCCGACTCAAGTCGAGGGCCATCATAAGCTACATGTACCGATTGTTCAGACATAACTTTTCCCGAATCCCAAATGTTCCCATTGTTATCTTCTGCATCCTCTGAAGAACCGGATACTATAACTTGATATGCTGTTTGTAAAGCCCCTCTACGTTCATCCTCCAATCTCCATTGTAAAAGCGGATTTTCACGGTCAATGCCTAAAGGATTCTCCTGAAATTCACATTTTAATCCGGTCAAATGAACCGGACTACCAGCTTGTTTGCACGAAAATATGGATAATGCAAAAAAAACCATTATCCCCACGAATGTGAGTTTTATTAGTTTCATAATTTA
>DASRQG010000158.1:0-4480 GCA_035645995.1 Mariniphaga sp.
CTGTCTGGAAATTATAGGCACGGTTTGGTGTGTGTGCAAGCCATCGGAACTGATCAAAATAATTCATGGCATATTCTATCCGGCCGGTCAGTCCTTTAAGAGGAGACCAATCTAAATAAATACTACCGTTTACTTCCTTTCTATTCTGGTGGGTAAGATTATTAAAATAATATGTATATGGATTATATGCCTGAACATTTTCATTATATGCCATTACACCCCCATAATATCCGGTTTCAGGATCATACGGAAGTATCCCGGCAATTGCTGCATACATGTCTAAACCACCTGATTCATCAACTGTAAAACCATCCTCAAGATAAAAATCAAAATCTGACCAATTACCTGCAAACCTGGCACCTGCATTTATATTATCCCTTATTTTTGCATCATAGTTAAAACGGGCATTGTACCTGATGTAATCATTATTCACCTGAAGTCCCTTTTCATCCATCACACCAACAGAAAGGAAAAAATTAGACATCTCCCCGCCACCTGAAGCAGACACGTTGTAATTTTGTACTTCGCCGTTTCTCAATATAATATCCCACCAGTCTGTATTAGGGTAACGTTTTGTATCTATCATTCCAAGAGCCATCCACTGGTCAATAGTCCCATCTCGGTAATTAAAACTTGCAGGAAAATTGTTAACAGCTGCTCCCCTTTGATGAACAGTAAGTGCCCGGGGATAATCCGCCATAAACTCATACGCTTTCGTAGGGTGTTCAATTGCATAGGTAGCAGACGCATTAATAGTTGTTTTGGTCATTCCCTTACCGGATTTAGTAGTAATCAATATTACACCGTTAGCAGCCCGGGAACCATAAATAGCAGATGATGAGGCATCTTTTAGTACAGATATACTCTCGATATCATTTAAGTTGATTCGATTAATATCAACATCCGGCATTCCGTCAACCACTAATAATGGATTGGCATTATTAACGGTACCCATCCCCCTGATCAATAAATTTGCTTCATTCCTACCTGCCATGCCGGAATTTTGGCTCACTGCAAGCCCGGGTATAAGTCCTTGCATCATAGAAGAAACATTTGGTAAAGAACGGTTCGTAATTTTCTCATCAACTGTCACTGCACTAACCGCTCCGGTCAAATTAGCTTTTCTTTGCACTCCGTATCCTACAGCCACTACCTCATCAAGTCCTATACTTTCTTCTTCCATTGTTGCATCAATTCTTGTCCGATCCTGAACTGCAACCTCCTGAGTATGCATCCCTACAAACGAAAATATTAAGGTAGCATCTGCGGGTAAATTAGATAAGTTGTAATCTCCGTCATTATCTGTTACTGTACCCTGAGTTGTACCTTTGACCATCACGGTAACTCCGGGAAGTGGTTGTCCTCCCGAATCAGTTACCCTGCCCGAAACTGAACGCTGTTGTTGTGCATCGCCGGCCGGATTGGAAGGTGCCAAAACGGAATTTGTATCGTTCGCATAAGTCTGAAAAACAACAGCCAAGACTAAAAATCCGGTAATTTTCATGATTCTGAATGCTTTCGATAAACAACCGAAATGACATTCATGAAACGGTTTGATTCTTTTCATAAATTAGAACTGTTTTAAAATTTAAAAAATCAGGATTAAATCATTTTCAAGGAATTCATTGAAACGATTTCCTTATAAAAGACATGTCGCGTAAGTTCATTTTAATTCATTTTTAATGTTTGTTTAGTATTATTCTATATATTTCCTACTTTACATAAGCACTTGATTCTTATTAAATGTTACGTCAATACAATTAAAATACAGTCAACCTGCTCTTTTATATTCACAATAGAAGTCCTTTCCAAACAGCTCATCATTCAGCTTTCCCTGAAGCTGTTTATTTCTGAAAAATCTACAGATATTGTGATATGAAACGGTAAATAAAAATGATTTTAACGGAGATTCTTTTTTTAGGTTCTTCCTGTTCTCTCTTATTTTAAGAAAAACATCCTGACCTTGGGCTTCCGCTTCCTTCGGCTTTAAATATCTTAAAGCAAAACTGTAAAGCCGACTGCTGTACTTTTCAAAAACAGCATAGAAAGCCTCGATATCCCACTTCCTGAGTTTATCAATCAGTTCGGTGTCTGATATGTTAATATCTAAGTTCAAATTAGTCTTATTTAAAACAAATATAATCAATTTAGATATTACTTGCATACCATTCCCTTAATCTTTTTTCAATCAAAAGCAAGTTTCTGAACCAATAAATTCAAAAAAATCATGTTGAAACCCTACTGACACACCTTCCCGAAGTCGGGAATTATAATTATCCCATATGAAATTCACCAAACTTTTTAAATTCCAAATCTGACCACAACAACAAAATCGACTTTAGTTTTAAGTACATTTTTATGTGGCATACTGTATTTTTCTCCATACCAAGTCCAGTACAAGTCCAGTCAAAGACCTTTAATGCGGAACAATGCCATGCGCCGGACATGGACTTGGTATGGCAGAAAAAGGGACTTGGAAAGTAAAACGAAGCGTTCGTAATTACTTTTCATTGCAGATGATGTTATTTATAGGGTATGGTATAATTTGTTCAGGTTTTTATGTAACTTTAAGGATAAAAAATCAATTAATAGTTCCAATAATATTAATCATGAAGAAATATATTTTGCTGCCCCTGGTCATCAACATTTTTTTTGTATTTGTTGCTAGCAGTAATCCTTTAAATGGAGAAGATATTGTACTGGAGAACCAACAAATGAAATTCGTGATTGGAAAGAATGGAATTGCTAAAAGCCTTATCTATAAAGCCACAGGAGAGGAATGTTTAGAGCCGGGCCGAAATATTTCTGTTTTCACGGTTACACAGGAGCGGCCTTTTCATAATGAGATTAAACTTGCCTACCCGACTAAAGAGATGACTTTTAATGCGGAATCGATAGAGCAAAACGGGGATGAGCTTATAGTTGATTTTGAACTGATTTATTACAAGGCACGCATTAAGGTTGATGTGACTCCTCATTATATAAACTTCACCATAAAAGACTTTTTTATAGACGGCGATGATTATGGCATTGGTGTAAATACAGGAATTTTGCCACCGGTTTATGAAATGAATTTTATCAGGTTGCCCGTTAAAGACAGACAATATTTTGGCGATTGGCTGAATGTGAGCTGGGATGAAAAAGTTGCGGTGAATCTACTGGCTACGGATATTCATGCACGGATAGAGGCCGAAAAGAGGGTGGGTTATCGTATTTTAAAAGCAGGAGTTGAAAGGGATATCCAATTAGTGGATGTTGGAGCTGCTTTAATAGTATGCGATCCTGACGATTTGCTGGATAACATTGCCGCTGTGGAGGAAGATTTCGACCTTCCCCGTGGAGCCAACAGCCGCAAACACGATCTATATAATGCTTCGTATTATGCAGCTTATGGCCTGACTGCCGAAAATGTGGATGACCATATTAAATATGCCAAAATGGGAGGATTCCGTACGATGAAGATTTCGTACCACGATATTGTTGAAAGCGGCCCTTCATGGAGCAGGAAGGGTGACTACGACTGGCGTAAAGACCGGTTCCCAAATGGCAGGGCTGACCTGGAAAAGTTATTGGCCAGGATTAAAGTCCAGGGTATTGCCACAGGCTTACATTTCCTGCATTCCCATATCGGCAGAGACAGCCGGTATGTTACTCCAATTCCGGATCATCGTCTGAACCTGCTTAAATATTTCACCATATCGGAACCACTTGGAATGAATGATACTGAAATTGTTGTTGAACAAAACCCCAAGAATACAACCATGGCCGATGGAATGCGGGTTTTAAAGGTGGGAACCGAACTAATCACATATGAAAGCTATACAACTACCCCACCTTATAAATTTACCGGTTGTAAGAGAGGTGTTGACAAAACGACTGTCAATTCACTGCCCAAAGGCACTATAATAGGGCTTCTGGACGTAAGTGAGTTCGGAAGTCAACGCAGTGTTTACGTAGATCAAAGGACTGGTCTCCAGGATGAAGTAGCTGAAAAAATTGCCAATATCTATAATGCAGGTTTTGAATTCTGCTATTTCGACGGTTCAGAAGGTGTAAACGCACCCTTTTGGTTTAATGTCCCTTATGCCCAATGGAAAGTTTACAGAAGATTTGAACCTGCACCTGTATTCGCGGAAGGAGCTGCCAAATCACATTTCAGCTGGCACATGCTAAGCGGGGGTAATGCCTTTGATGTTTTCAGGCCGGATGTTCTGAAAGAAGAAATTAAGAGATGGCCGGCACAACAAGCTGAACGGATGAAGCAGGATTTTTCGAGGGTCAACTTTGGGTGGCTGGGGTACTTTCTTCCAAATGAAAAGTCAATTGGCACCCAACCTGACATCATTGAGTATGTTTCAGGACTGGCAGCAGCATGGGACTGCCCGGTTTCTCTGAATTCAAACCTTAAAGGTTTCAAAGAACATCTCCGGACAGCAGACAATTTGGAGGCGTTCAGAAGATGGGAAGAAGTCAGGGCAAA
>DASRQG010000159.1:0-4822 GCA_035645995.1 Mariniphaga sp.
AGTGATCAAACCAGATTCTTTTGGAACCCTGTATATTAACAGCATCCCAGTTTTGCTCTGAATTTGAATTACCCGGTCCTCTTATAATTAAATTTCTAATTATAAGATTGCTGACATTAGAGATTTGAAATGAACATTTTACTGTGATGCCGGCTTTGGCACCGATAACAGTTTTATTCGATTTAAATTTCAGTACATCCCCACTCTTTCCTTTATATCCACTACCCATATCATTCATGACATGAATCACTTTGGCATCTGAGGACTCGACTGCACTTTTTAACTCTGCAAAAGTTTTTACTTCGACGGCAACGACATTTCCGCCTCCTGTAACAGCTCCCATCTGAATTTGACCATCGTAATTTGCCCATCCAAAAGAAGTATTTAAATCCTGAGCGTTCAGCCCAAATACCAATGCTATAACAGCAACAGCGGAAACTCTGAATCTAATGGTCTGATTTTTACAGTTATCCGTTTTTTTGACAGTTCGATCAGCTTTTTTTGTGGCATGCAGATTATTATTGCATGGTATGAATTCACAATGTAAGCAGAAGGTTTTTTTGATTAATGTTAATGCTTGTCCAGATCTGTCCATTTCATTTCCCCTGTTAATTGTAATTTTTTGACGAGGTCAGTATTAACGCGGTTATCCAAACCAAATTTCAATTGTATACCTTGATCTTGTTTACAAAACTTGCTTTTATGTGTTTAAAATATTTCGAATCTAACGATGCCAAAAAAATTAATCTCTGTCTTTTCAGGTACCTGCTTTTCCGGGTTATTTTTTCTCCTGATCTAAAAAAACAAGCATTGGATTGCATAATAATTGGTACAAAATTGAAAAGACTTCATATAGATAATATAACTGAAAAATGAGAGTAAGTAGTGGACGGATTATTTTTTTACTTATTGCCTGACCATTTATTTGAATCAGAAGAAAGGGGACGAAAAGACAGTTTGCTGAAAAGTTATGAAAATGCGATAGGCACAGGAGGTTTTTTGAATTGCAGATTGTTTTATATCATTGTATTAATAAGGAAATTAATTCATGAAAAATGGGACGGACTACTTTTTTACTCTATTCTATGAAATTTATTTTTTTAAGTTTTCTAATTTCGGCTGCTTGCTACACCTCTGAATTTTTGTTAATGTGGTTTTTCCGAAATGACATTGCATTGAAACCAAAGGAAAAAATGATATTAAAAGGTGATATTCTGAATTATTAAATTAGCTTCTGAATAATGTTGATTCAAGTAAGGAGATGTTTTATGTTATATTCATAAATTATAGAATCTTTCAGCAGAGATATAACCGAAATTGATTTCGGTATCAGATACCGGCTCAGGGGTGTTCACAATCCGGAAAACTGTAAGATGAAATCAATGATAATTAAAGGAGGTTAATCATGTACCGACGACAATTCTGCAAACTGGGAGCTGCAGTTGCAGGAACACTGGCAATTTCCAAAGCAGTCATGGCAGGTGGTCTTTTCAAAAAAACTTCCGGAAATAAATGGGCTGTGGTATTTGGAAGCGAGTGCGGAAGCACAAAGGAGTATGCAAATGCGATCAATGAAGGGCTTGGTGGAATTGCCGAGGTCATTGATATAGAAAAAAGTACACCCGATGTTAATGACTACGATTTTTTTGTAATCGGTGGATGGCGGAACGGAAGTTCTGTTAAACCCAACAACATAACGGCTTTTATATCCAGCAACAAGGATATGCTGAAGGATAAAATAAAAGGTTTGTTTTTGGTTGTCGGAAACAATGGAAGCACAACGCTCAGCGATGATATAACCTCTTTTCTTAAACAAAACCTGATAACACCTGCAGGTGTAAACGATGATATCGGGAAAGTTTTTTTCGGTCGTTCCGAACCTGCATGTAATGGTTTTCCGATGGCGTACGATAATGTTGATCCCGAGGAGGGCAGGATGTTTGGTCAAAAGATTCTTGCAGATTACACATCAACTCGCTATTCTGCCTCGGGGGCGAGAACCGGTTTAGATCTTTCGTGCAGCTCCAGAATGTTGGGCCGTAATACAATCATCAAGTACTCGCTTCCACAGGCAGGGAATGTACTGCTTACGGTTTGTTCAGTAAATGGCCAGAGATTGGCGACATTAGTATCAAAACACCAAAATGCTGGTTTGTATAAAGTGACATGGGACGGCGGTAATCTTGCTCCCGGGTATTACTTGTATCGGTTGCAGGTTGATGGAAAGATTGAAACCAAAACAGCACAGATTATGAAGTAGTTTATGTTGTTCAAATATTGGGTGGATGAATTAACTAGGGTACTCTGCAAATTTAAATATTTGATATTGAATCAGGTTGGAGATAGTTGATGATCTATTCAGAAACAGGATTTGCTCACAATTATAGAAAAGGAATAATGAAAACTAGTTTCTCGTTTATAAGTTTGGTGTTCATATTTTATTTAATCGGTTGTACTCCAGTTGAACATGATTTGAGTGTTCTTGAAAAATTGGAAATCAATAAAGAGATTTCGAAAGCATTGAAAAATAATCTTCCAGCTTTGGTTTATAAGGTAACCAGCGGCAATCTTGATTCTCAGCAATTGGAAGAAGGCAAATCCCGGTTGGTTCTGGGTTTTCCATATATGGTGAGTGAAATGAAACTAATCAAGCCCAGAGAAGTGGACTGTCAGTCGGAAATTGAATCATATCTTAATGTTAACCCTGAATATATTATTCCTGTATTTACCAATAAACAACTGGTGTGCAAGCTTCATTTCTCCTGCTTTATGCAAGTTGGGAATGGGGAATATGAATACGAATTAGATTTGGAAAAATCAATCAGGGCAGACAAGTTGACTAAAAATAAAAACAGAATTGCAGAGCATGCGTTTAGAGTGAAAAAGGAGAGACCGGTTTTTGTTGAATATTGTCCGGATTCAATTCTTTTTGATCCGATACGTTTTTATTTTTTTCAGTCTGAAGGTATGAAAACAGCTCAGTTTGTTTCTGAATATGATCTGAACAACCTGACCGGTAGTTCCTGCATTGTTATTGATTCGCTTAACAATGCGATGGAGGAGTACAGTACTTATTTTAGTGGATGGATCGAATGTAATGGAAGATGTAAAGCAACCAGGATAACTGGAGATGAAGATTCTACAGTGAGAGCTTTATTCAACCAGTATCATCTACATCCCATAGCAGGTGAACCTGTTGAAAGATATAGATATTTGGAGCATGAGGGAAGTTTTTATAATCTTTGTGCTATTTCACACCGCATAGGACTTTGTCCAGAACATGCATGGGGAAAAACCGTCAAACAGTTAACTTATGAGCTCAAGGAAAAAGCCTGGCCGCAAAATTCCAGCTATGGGGTTGCATACATATATGATTCGAGTATCATTGGAGCTACTTTAAGTTTTTCGGGATATGGTGGTGGTCCGTCAGATCTAACGCAAAGGTCTTGTCTTCGTCCAGACCGTTACAGCTTTCCCTGTTGTATTGCGGATGATATTGATTCAATATGGGTGGCTGGTCCCTGGGATAAAAGTGAAAAAAGGCGTTGCTGGATTCACAAATTATGTATCAGGGGGCATAAACATGTTCTGGATTTCACAAAACTTCTGTCGCAATCAGAGGAAGCTGCCGGAGAAGTAAAATACAAGATAAATGATCCTGTAGATAAATATTTAATAATGATTATATATAAAAACGGTGCATCAAGCAATCACAATTTAATTGTCAAAAATGAACAGTTGCTAATTTGCTGTAATGGCAAACATTACATTGCAAGTGAAAAAATGAAAAAATTCATCACGAAAATAGCACCACGGATAGAATAATCTGGTACTGAAACCAATCGAATAAGGGACTGACAACCTGTTGTAAAAATGTGTATTGAATAATTGAAAAAATTACTTTCCGATTATACACAGTGAAAATCTGGAAGGAATCTGAGAACTTTTGATGTGTGGCTATGTGTCTGAGCGCATGGAAGTTTCCTTTCGTTATTGAAACTAAGCAACAGAAAAAACGCCTGAGTGTTAGAATACCATTCTTCTCAAAAATAAAAATACAACTCCTGAAATGTCAATTAGTTATTAACATATGAGTACATGCTCATTTTGTTATTACTACCTGTAGAGAAATCCCCGAAAGAAAGATGGCAGATATGTAATAAAAATTGATAAACATTCAGATGATAATTATATTGTTAAAAACATGAGTGTAAAACCGGAAATAACTCGCAGATTATAATAGCTTATACAATCCATAAACATATTGGTTATTTATATGCTGATTTTTCGTGCAACTTTATTCCAGGAGGTTTTATGCGTTATTTCATACTTTCTGCAGTTGGCATTATTACATTAAGTTTGAATTTACATGCCATTTGTCCCCAAAAAAACATTACTCTTCGTCCGATAGGAAATTATCGCACAGGTATTTTCGCTGATGGAGCCTGTGAGATTGTTGCTTACGATCCATTTACAAAAAGATTGTTTTCGGTTAATGGGCATACAGGTTCAGTTGATGTGACAAATATAAGAAATCCTTCCAACCCGACATCGCTTTTCTCGATTGCACTTGAATCATATGGGAAAAGTGCAAATAGTATTGCAGTTTGTAATGGTCTTCTGGCTGTTGCAGTTGAGAATGAAAATAAACAGGATCCAGAAAAGCTACTGATTTTTACGACCTGGGGAGACTGCATGTTATTGAAATCTATTGAAGTCGGTTCTCTTCCGGACATGGTTACCTTTACTCCAAATGGGCAGTACATACTGGTTGCAAATGAGGGAGAACCCAGTGACGATTATTTGGTTGATCCCGAAGGGT
>DASRQG010000160.1:0-3452 GCA_035645995.1 Mariniphaga sp.
CAAACTATTCATTTATTAATTAGGTGTTTGCATGTATAACTACATATACTTCTCAAGAAATCTAAAAAAATCTTTTTTAAGATTTGCATAAATATCTCGTTGGGTTTCAATGCGATTTCTAAACTCAATATGTTTTTTAGACATTTGAGTATCAATTGCATCTAAACCCACCCCTTGTTCTACACTCTGTCCCGCTATTCGTGTATCATGCTCTTCAATTGTTTCCTGTAAATCATCTATAACACCTCCATGAAGTATAAATTCATTTTGAAAATGTTCTAATTGAGCGAGCACATCTTTATTTGTCCATCGAAATACAAGTTCGTTTAATTTGTTATTGAAAGATTTAAGTTCGTCTTCCCAAAAGGCAAGTTCTAGTTTCCATTGTGCATGTTCAAAATGCATATTGGAATTATTTAAAATTTTACTTTTCATGATTTTATTTTTTAGAATATGACTTAGATATTAGAGGTTTGTATTATATAACAAATATTATCAATTATTTACGTATATAAAATGACAATTGTCACACTAAAAAATGTTTTATTTGGATGTTTGTTTTGGATAACAAATTGAGTCTTATAGAAAATTGGCCCAATTGTACTTTCCTTCATAAATTCCATCAGTCTGGGTTTACCGATTCGAAATTACGTCTGCACATGAATTTTATTGGCCCCAATGTCATGTCTCTTAAGAAAATACAGAAATACATGAAAGCTAACTCTTCCATTTGCTATGCAAACACACCTTAACAAACTATTTGAACATTGCTCCTGATCATTCCAAGTTTTGATTACGGATTGGGAAGAAATTCATAGCAAACAGGCAACCAAAAGACAATGAACATGGCCGATTTAAAAACAACCTACAAACAGCTTACATAGCCACTTTTACCCTAAAGGATATAGAAGCTAACTCCAACAAATATGTTTTAAGTTGGTCTAATATATTTAATGTACAGGCGTTTGCGTACACGGACAGTTGCTAATACCTTGTAAGAAGTCCAAGCCTATGGTTATCATATGTGTTCCTGAATTGTAACCTATTAGGTCATTAATGGTGATTTGATAGGAATAGGCAAAATAGAAATTGGACTTTTTAATGCCAGCCATGGGGCCAAGGTTCAAAGGGTCGAAAAATTGATCGTTTAAAAAACGATAAGAGATGCCTCCCCAAAAATAGTCTTCTCGCCTATCGTACTTTCTAACCTTAATATTGATATCTGTACTGGAACGGTCGTCACTATCAAAATATTGAAAAAATACAGAAGGCTCAAATTCCAGCTTTTTATTTAATTTGCTTTGAAGGGTTATTCCTGTATAAACTTGGTAGTTCAATAGCAAATCTGGTTCTATCCCTACATAATCGTCTATCTCTTTTGGTAAAATATTATTGGCATTCAAACTGAAATAAAAACCTTTATTTCTATACAAAACACCTACATCAAAGTTGTTGTTCGAGATGGCCCTATCGTCTGTAACACGTGGATCGATGATAGGTGTTTCATATGTTGGTCTAAATTCATCAATATCAATTCTGAAACTGTTTAGGTTATATGAAATTCCGAAGGACAAATACTGCTTCGAGTAATAATCCAAAATAAGATGGTGCGCAAAAGACACCTTCAAGCCCTTTTGAAGCGTATATCCGTTTTTATCATTATACAATGAAATCCCTACACCTGATCGGTCGGCAATTCTAAAATCGGCATATAAAGACTGATTGTCTGGTGCATCCTTGATGCCTACCCATTGGGTTAAACCATTGGCCCTAATCTTTAAATTATCGCCAATTCCAGCATAAGTAGGAGAAATCACAAAGGGATTATCAGCCAAATATTGCGTGTATACAGGCAAATTCAACTCTTGACCGTAACTTTGTGCTAAAATTAAGAAAAGAGAATATATAACTAGTTTTTTCATCTTGAATCGTTTTAAATTTTAATCTCCCAGGCTTATCTGTACAATGTAAAATGTCCCACAAAATCCCTATTGTCGTTAGGGTCATTAAGCCTTACCACATACCAGTAATCTCCAGTAGGAAGTTCTTTTCCCTGATAGGTGCCATCCCAAGTTTGACCCACTCTTAAAGTGGCAATTTTTCTACCATAACGATCAAAAATATCAAAATCCAAATTTGGATAATGAACCACGCATCCCGGAGCCCAACCATCCAGAACACCATCGCCATTTGGCGTAAAGTAATTAGGGATACACACATCCACATAATCGAAATGTCTGGATGCTGTTGCCACACACCCATTACTATCTGTAACGGTTACTGTATAGGTGCCCGATTCTGAAATTACAAACACATTGGTGCTTCCATAAGATTCACCATTCAAGGTAAACTCATACTCACCAGATCCTCCAGTTGCAACCGCAACAATTTCATTTATTTCACCATCGTTTAAAACCAGGGTCAAAGGATCGAAAGTTGTAATATCAAAGAGTTCTGTTCTTTGAATACAGCCATTGGTATGTCTTACATCTATATAATGCCCAGTGCCAGGAACAACATCCACAAACACATTGCTGGACTGATAAGAGCCTCCATCCAAGGAGTAGTCCAAATCATCTGAATTGGTAATACTATCATCTACAATAACTGTAACTATGTTACTTGAGGCATTGTTGACACAGGTATACTCAATTTCAACAAAAGGATTGATTCTAACGGATTCTGGGAACGTGATGTTCCATTCAGATTCACAACCTTGACTATCACGTACATATACCATGTGGTCTCCGCCACCCAATCCGGTAAAATCAAACTGTGTCTGCCCTAAAGCTCCAGTAGTATATGGACCATTATAATCGTCCAGGCTTACAGAATAAGGAGGTGTACCACCAGAGATATCTATACTAAATTCACCATCTAAATCTCCTTCACAAACCTCTGGAATAATAGAATTAGGCACAATGCTTATAACAACAGGTGCAGGTTCGTTAATGGTGAAATTTAGCATCACATAACATCCTAACTCATCTTGCACAATTACATCATAGGTTCCCGGCTCTAAATTTTCAAAAACATTCGTTTCAAAAAACTGATTTAATTGGGGTGAAATAGCGTACATGATCAATCCTGTTCCTCCTGAAGCATTAATGGTTACAGATCCATCGTTTGCACCATAACAAGTGACATCTGTTACCGAAAAAGGCGCAGTTAATGGAGCCGAAGGCTCTGTGATATCAAATGGAGCCGAAGTGCTTAAACAATCACCGCTGTCCACATGTATTTGATAGGTTCCTGCTGGAAGTTCTGTAAACACGCCCGGACTGTTCTGGGTTGCCGGAATGGTATTCCCTCCAGCATCCTGTAATGTGTAAATATAGTTTCCTAAACCACCTTGAGCTGTGGCAACAACCACACCAGTAGCATCGCCTGCACAATTGATGGTGGCATTTGTTAGGGATAAATCAAGGGTCAGTGTTGGCAATGGATCTATA
>DASRQG010000161.1:0-15730 GCA_035645995.1 Mariniphaga sp.
AACTCCTCATCTCTTGAATACCTCTCCCAAAAGGGAATAACATTATTTAGCAATTCATCCTTATACTGGTTTGCTAACACTTTAAATTCCATGGTTTTCAATTACGGATTACAATTTTTTGATTTGGAGTAAATATACTGATTTAGTAATAACAATAAATATACAATCCTATTAAGGAAGTAAATATTGTTATTTGTTTAAAATCCTTTAACTATTAATTCAATTCAGACTGCCCAAATCATAGATTAAAGCCTTCTGACTGATTTTTAATAATCAAAAGTAAAATATTTAAATTCAGGATATTTTTAGAGGAATCAAAAAATCATTTATAGAAAAGTAAGAATTAGCAACAAAAAAAAGCGGGATATCAGCCTTTGTACATTAAGAGATATAGCGAGCAGAAAGCAGACTGCCCTGACTAGGCGTGTTTTAACATTAATTAGCGCCGCAATTATTTCGTTCATATTTCTCCATCTGGCTTGTCAGCCAAATAAGCTCCCTCAAATCTTCATCTGTTTTCCGTGATTCACAAAGGGATATGAACCGAAGCAGGGCTTGCCGGTAATCATCTTCTGTATGTATTTCAACAATTTTTTCCATAATCTCAATGTGCGTCCAGCCAATTTTTTGCGGCGTTCATTTCAACAGTAAGTGGCACTTCCAGCTCCACTGCATGTTCCATTTGATATTTTACGATCGACTTCACTCTTTCCAATTCCTCAGGAATCACATCGAAATTTAATTCGTCATGTACCTGCAAAATCATTTTTGAATTTATTTTCTCCTGCCTAAAGCACTCGTAGATTTTAATCATTGCCAGTTTAATGATATCGGCAGCAGAACCTTGAATGGGGGCATTTATTGCATTACGCTCCGCCATCCCACGTACTATGGCGTTTGCTGAGCCGATGTCATTTAAATAACGTTTCCGTCCTTTAATTGTTTGCACATACCCATTCTTTCTGGCCAATTCTACCTGATTGTCCATGAACCTTTTAATTTGAGGGAAATTTTCAAAATACCCATCAATTAATTCCTTTGCTTCTTTCCGGGAGATATTTAATCGTTGTGCTAACCCAAATGCTGAAATGCCATAAATAATTCCAAAGTTGGCTGTTTTTGCTTTACGCCTCATATCAGAAGTCACCTCTTCTTCGGGCACTTTAAATATTTTGGAAGCTGTTATTGCATGAATGTCTTTCCCTTCGCTGAAAGCAGTAATCATTTCCTCATCCTTACTCAATGCAGCCATAATACGAAGTTCAATCTGAGAGTAGTCAGCCGAGAAGAAAAAGTAATTCTCATGAGACGGAATAAAAGCTTTTCTGATCTCACGGCCGCTATTATCTCGTATTGGAATATTTTGAAGATTTGGGTTAACAGAGCTTAGTCTTCCTGTTGCTGTTATAGCCTGATTGAAAGAAGAATGCAACTTACCGCTTTTTTTATTAATTAATAATGGCAAAGCTTCAACATAAGTTGAAAGTAACTTCTTTAAACCCCGGAATTCAAGAATCTTATTTATAATAGGATGTTTATCAGAAAGCTTAACCAAAACATCTTCTGAAGTAGAGTATTGCCTGGTCTTTGTTTTACGTGCATTAACATCTATAGCAAGCTTCTCGAACAAAATGGGCCCGAGTTGTTTTGGTGATGAAATATTAAATTCTTCACCGGCAAGTATAAAAATTTCTTTTTCTATCTCGATGATCTGTGTACGCAATATTTGAGCATAATCTTTCAATACATTGATATCGATTTTTACTCCGGCAGATTCCATATGAACCAATACAGGAACCAGGGGCATTTCAATTTCTTCAAAAAGTTGACGAACTTCAAATTTATCCATCTCTATATCAAGCACAGCTTTTAATTGTAGTGTCAGATCAGCATCTTCACAGGCATAATCGCACAATTTCCGGATTGGCACCGAACGCATACTTAGCTGGCCACTGCCTTTCTTCCCAATCAGACTTTCTGTTGTAAGCTTCTCGTAGTTTAAATAAACACTGCACAGATGATCGAGATTATGCTTCTGCTCGGGTTGAATTACATAATGTGCAAGCATCGTATCATATAAGTGTCCTTTCACCTCAATTCCATAATTACTCAATACCAAAAGATCATACTTAACATTCTGACCGATTTTCAAAATGTTTTCATCAGTAAAAATCTCCCTGAATTCTTCCAGTACTTTCTGTGCTTCTTCCTTATCGGATGGAATTAGCACACAATATGCTTCATGCTTTCGAAAAGCAAATGACAAGCAGACTATCTCACATTCCAGCGGATCGAGGCCTGTAGTTTCTGTGTCAAAACAAAATGAATCACTAATTGATAATTCTGCTCTCAAACTTGCCCTTTGCAATTCATTTTCTACCAGGTAATACTGATGAGGAACTGTATCGATAGTCAGTTTATTGGGTACCGAAGCTTGTTCCGCTATATTTTCTCCAAACAATGATTGCTGTACCGCAGCAGCAGGTTTTACATCTTCCAACTTAAGCCGTTTAGTCAGATTTCGAAACTCCAAATCTTCAAAAATTGCTTTCAGTGCTTCTTTATTTATGTCCTCTCTTATCAGCCTGCTTTGATCAAAAACCAATGGTACATCCTGCACTATTGTAACTAGTTGTTTCGATAACATCACCATTTCCCGGTTCACCGATAAATTCTCTTTGACTTTGCCTTTAATTTTATCAAGATTGGAATAAATTCCTTCTATGCTACCAAATTCAGCAATGAGTTTTTGGGCAGTTTTTGGGCCAATCCCCGGGCAACCCGGCACATTGTCAGAAGCATCTCCCATCAGGCCCAATATATCAATCATCTGACGAGGATCACTAATGCCATAATTTGCTTTGACTTCTTCAGTACCCCATACTTCAGGAACTCCTCCGGGTTTTGCAGGTTTATACATCCTAACCCGAGGTTCTACAAGTTGTGCATAGTCTTTATCCGGAGTCATCATATAAATGTCAAATCCATCTCCTTTAGCCTTTTGAGCTAATGTCCCTATAATATCATCCGCTTCATATCCTTCCAGTTCAATTATAGGAATATTAAAACCTTCAATTATATTTCTGATGTACGGAATAGATTTTCGTAAATCCTCGGGCATAGTTTCACGAGTAGCCTTATATTCTTTATACATTTCATGTCGAAAAGTAGGCCCGGACATATCAAAGACTACACCAATGTAATGAGGGTCTTCGGCTTCAAGCAACTGAACCAGAGAGTTAGTAAATCCCAGCATAGCTGAAGTATTAACCCGTTTTGAATTAAACTGCGGATTTCTGATAAAAGCATAATAACTCCGGTAAATCAATGCATAGGCATCGAGCAAAAAAAGCTTCTTTGATTTGTTATCTGACATCTAACTATTTTTTATTCCAGACAAATTTAAGGAACTTTTATTTAAAGGGTTTTATGTTCCATGATTAAGTGAATTAACAAACTTCTAGAAGTCTCTTCTTTCTATGAATAAAACTCGCTGTTTCAGCAGATACATAACTTATCATAACAGGATAAAAAGTATACTTCTGAAATCCTAAACGCTATTTCCCGATATATTTAACAGCATTTTTAAAAATACTAAAGGCTGATGATTCTGATGTTTCTATTTTTCAAAATGAGTAACATCAAATGTTTGTTCTGCTATTTCCTTTTCCTCCACCAATCCACCAATAAAATCAACACTTTATTTTTGATTATTTTTTGTTTGACGCTGAATAGTTATTTTTGCATCCGAATTTGATAATCAGGAAAAAAATGAAAAAGAAACCGACTGTTTTAAGCGGGATCCGACCAACAGGTTATTTACACCTTGGTAATTATTTTGGAGCAGTACGCAACTTTATAAAGATGCAGGACGAATTTAACTGCTTTTTCTTTATTGCCGATATACATTCATTAACCACCCATCCAACACCTTCTAATCTTCAGGCAGGTGTTAAACAAGTACTTACAGAATATCTGGCTTGTGGTATTGACCCCGAGAAGGCTACCATCTATATACAAAGCGATGTTCCTGAAGTTACTGAATTATATACTATTCTGAACATGAACGCCTACCTGGGCGAACTGGAACGGACTACCTCATTCAAAGATAAAGCACGTCAGCAACCTGACAATGTAAATGCAGGCCTCCTTACCTACCCTGTTTTAATGGCTTCTGATATAATTATTCACAAGGCCAATTATGTACCAGTGGGTAAAGATCAGGAGCAAAATCTGGAAATGGCGCGAAAATTTGCCAAACGATTTAACCGAATGTATGGCAAAAAAGTATTTCCAACTCCTAAACCTTATACTTTCGATGGGAAAGATATGATAAAGGTACCTGGTCTGGATGGTAGCGGTAAAATGGGAAAATCGGAAGGTAATGCTATAAACTTATTTGAAGAACCGGCATCCATCCGTAAAAAAGTAATGCGTGCTGTAACCGATTCAGGCCCTACTGAATTGAACCAGGTAAAACCAGAACCTGTTCAAAACCTCTTTACCCTGATGGAAATTGTTTCTGATCCATCTACCGTAACCCATTTCAACGATCTTTATAACAATTGCCAGATAAGATATGGTGATATGAAAAAACAACTTGCGGAAGATATTATTTCATATACATCACCTATCCGTGAGAGGATTATTGACATTCTAAAAAATGATTCGTATCTTGCATACGTAGCTAAAACCGGGGCAGAGAAAGCTCGTGAGTCTGCATCAAAAACATTAGCTGAAGTGAAAGAAGTTGTCGGATTTAAGAAGTTGTTTTAATACAACATATACCCTGGGTAACATTTACGCCGGGCTGTTGCCCGGCTTTTTTGTTTTAATAATTTGACTCGTTCATTAAATTTGTTTCATCTTCGTCTCCGGTTTTCTTGCTTTCTTCCTACTTTTGAGCAAATAACTACCGCTAAATAATCTATAAAACTATGGCACTTTTTGAACCTTCGTATTTTTTTATACCCTCTAATCTATTTTCGAAAATTGAATTTATTAAACAATGTTAATAACCATAAATAAATCCTTTAATATGAACAAATCTTCCATAATCCTTCCGGTATCATTATTACTGTTAGCCGCCTGCCAATCTGGGAAAACAGGTACAACAGAACTACAGCAGCCTAACATCATCTATATCCTTGCCGATGATCTTGGATATGGTGATTTAAGTTGTTATGGGCAAAAATTGTTTAAAACCCCTAATATTGACCAACTCGCTGAATCAGGTATTAAATTCACTCAGCATTATTCGGGTAGCACAGTCTGTGCCCCGTCACGTTCAGCATTAATGACGGGCCAACATACAGGACATACCTATATCAGAGGAAACAAAGAAGTTAAACCTGAAGGCCAGCATCCACTCAAAGATGAAGCTTTTACCATTGCAGAGTCCCTGAAGGCCATTGGATACGTAACAGGGGCTTTTGGCAAATGGGGACTAGGTTCTCCGGCCTCCGAAGGTGACCCTAATAATCAGGGATTTGATGTTTTTTACGGGTATAACTGTCAGCGCATGGGCCACAACTACTATCCATATCACTTGTGGCATAACCAGAATAAAGAAATGCTCACCGGTAATCAAGGTACAAAAGCAGAACAATATGGGCCGGAACTGATTCATGAACAGGCATTGAAATTCATAGATGACAATAAAGACAAACCTTTCTTTTTGTATTACCCTACCATTATCCCTCATGCTGAACTTTTTGCGCCCGAAAGTTACATGTCAAAACACAGGGGGAGGTATGAACCGGAAAAGCAGTACAGAGGAGTTGATGAGGGTGAAAACTATCGTTTAGGCCCGTATGGATCCCAACCTGAAGCTCATGCTGCTTTTGCTGCAATGATCAATGTTCTTGATGATCATGTAGGAGAAATTATTGCAAAATTAAAAGCAGAAGGTATTTATAAAAACACGCTTATCATTTTTACTTCCGATAATGGGCCTCATCTGGAAGGAGGTGCTGACCCAGATTACTTTAATTCAAATGGTATTTTCAAAGGTTACAAACGTGATTTATACGAGGGAGGGATAAGGGTGCCAATGATTGCAGCATGGCATGGAAGAATTAAGCCTGATACCGAAACCGACCATTTATCAGCCTTCTGGGATGTGTTTCCTACTCTGGCAGAATTAACAGGTGCCAGCTTACCTGCCGGAGTCGATGGAATATCATTTTTACCTGTATTGACAGGGGAAAATAATCAGCAGAAACAACACGACTATCTCTATTGGGAGTTTCATGAACTTGGTGGACGTAAGGCAATACGTAAAGATAACTGGAAGCTGGTGATGTATAATGTTTTCACTCCCGAAAAAACGTCTGTTGAGCTATTTGACCTTCAAACCGATCCGGGAGAAGAACATAATCTTGCCAACCAGTATCCTGACCTTGTAAAGGATTTAACAGAACTTATGACTAATGCCCATACTGAATCAGAGGTTTTTCCATTTGAAGCGCGTATTGCAAGTCGCTAAATTTTCTTTCTTGAATTGAAATTTAGCTGTAATATTACTTAAACCTGCAAAATGTTCATCTAATCTTACAAGAAATGGTTGAAGATTTGCTGAACAAGGTGATTTATAGAAATAATTATAATGACGATTGTCGTTTTAAATCAATTAATCAGGTTGTTTTTTTAATCCTGTATTAAAAAATAAAAAATCATTTATAAGTAGCAAGTTTACAATAAAAGAGCTATTTTTTCAACCTTAATTTATAAATCCGGTAAAAATGAAGCAATTCATCCCATTTTTGTTAATCCTGTCACTTTTCATCAGCACTCAAATAATTGCACAACAAACAGAGATCATTTATCTCTCAGGAATAGATTCAGACAATACAGTTGAATGGGAATTCTATTGTACCGATGGACGAAGGAGCGGGGAGTGGACGAACATTGAGGTTCCTTCAAACTGGGAACTGCAAGGTTTTGGAACCTATAATTATGGCCATGACTGGCGCATTAAGGATAAAAAGTTGGGGAAGGAACATGGATTGTATCGACACAAATTCAATGTACCGGCTGGCTGGAAAGGTAAAGCTATTAACATTGTATTTGATGGTTCCATGACCGACACGCAGGTAAAAATAAACGGAAGACTGGCAGGAGAGATTCATCAGGGAGGATTTTACAGATTTAAATACGATATCAGCAAATTATTGCGGTATGGTCAGGAAAACCTGTTGGAAGTAGATGTAGCCAAACATTCAGCCAATCAATCTGTGAATGAAGCAGAACGCCAGGCTGATTTTTGGATTTTTGGAGGCATCTTCAGGCCAGTGTTTCTTGAAGTGCTTCCAGCTGTTCATATCTCCCGGGCAGCCATTGATGCACAAGCTGATGGCAGTTTCAATGTACAGGTTGAAGTTAATGATTCGCGAAGGCCTTCAAATGTAACAGTTGAATTGTTTGATCTTGATGGAAAGAAAATACCTGGACAGGCTGTAGGTGAGCTCACAAAAGGCACTGCCATACAAATGATATCCGGTAAATTCAACAACATAAAATCATGGAATCCTGAATGGCCGAACCTGTACAATATGAAAATCAGCTTAAAACGAGGAAACGAAATTATTCATACAATCAATGAACGAATAGGTTTCCGTACAGTGGAACTGCGTAAGCATGATGGATTTTATGTGAATGGAGAGAAAGTCGTTTTCAAAGGTGTGAATCGTCATTCGTTCTGGCCAGAAACCGGACGAGCACTAAGTGAAGCTAATCATCTTACTGATATCCGCTTAATGAAAGAGATGAATATGAATGCTGTACGTATGTCACATTATGTGCCTGATAAAAGGTTTCTTGAACTTTGTGATTCATTGGGATTATTTGTCATGAATGAAGTTACAGGGTGGCAGGATTCGTACGATACCATTATCGGCCCGAAGTTGGTAACAGAAACAGTACTTCGTGATGAAAACCATCCTTGTGTAGTTATTTGGAACCATGGAAATGAAGGTGGTTGGAATTTTGCCAATGAAACAGGTTTTCATAAATATGATATTCAGAAACGGCCGGTACTTTACCCCTGGTTGTTGCGTAATGGAATGGATACACATCATTACCCCGAATATAGCTTTTCAGTAGGCAGATATGTAACAGGTAATGATCCTTTTATGGCAACGGAATTATTGCATGGACTTTACGATGGTGGTCTTGGTGCAGGGCTGGAAGATTATTGGCGACATTATGAAACCACCCCACTTCATGCAGGAGGATTCTTATGGGTGTTTACTGATGAAGCAATACTACGGACAGACATGGAAGGGACTGTCTATGATGCTGATGGCAATCATGCACCTGACGGTATTCTGGGTCCTCATCGTCAAAAGGAGGGAAGTTTTTATACGATCAAGGATATATGGTCACCGGTACAGGTAAAACCTGTGACTATCAACCGCACGTGGAATGGAAAGCTTTATCTTGAGAACAAGTACATCTATACCAATCTTAAAGAATGCTCTTTTTCATGGCAAGCAGTAAAATCAGCCTTTGGTGAGGTTGAGAATGAAATCAAAGAAAGTGGTATTCTTCCGGGTCCGGATGCACAACCCGGAGAAACGGTTGCATTGGAAATCACCTCCGAACCAGCTTTTGAAGGAGCTGATTTATTTGTATTAACTGCTACTGATCATCATGGACAGGAATTAAATACCTGGAGCTGGCCTATTATTCAACCGGCAGAAAAAGCTTCAGAACTTATTAAAATGCTGGCATGGGATGAAACGGATGTTGTTGTAGCAGAAGACCAAAGTACAGTTAAAGCTCAAGCTGGTGACCTTGAAATAACCTTTTCAAAAGCAGATGGGAAACTTGTGTCTGTGGTAAATAGTGCAGGCCGGCTTTCTTTATCGGGAGGCCCGGTACCTGTAGGTTCTGAAAGTGAAGTTACCGGTACCCGTTGGGAAACAGATGAAGAGGGTAACTTTGTTTTTGAAATATCCTCTAAAGGTTATCCGGAAAAAATGACATGGAAAGTTCGAAAAGATGGACTTTTACAACTTGAAGCCACTCCGATGAATGGCTGGATACGTGATATTGATTTTATAGGGATCTCATTTAAATATCCTGAAGAAAAATGTAAGGCAGTAACCTGGATGGGCAGGGGGCCATACAGGGTCTGGAAAAACAGAATAAAGGGTAGTATCTTTGGTGTGTGGGAGAAAGAATATAACAATACAATAACCGGTGAGAGCTTTAATAACCTTATCTATCCTGAATTTAAGGGATATCATGGAAACCTGTATTGGGCAACACTGGAGACCACAGAATCTCCAATTACGATTATAACTGAAACACCAAATTTATTCTTCCAGCTCTATACACCTGAAAGGCCTCAACATGTAGCCGGTGGCGTTTATCCTCCCTTTCCTGATGGAGACCTTTCGTTCCTTTATGAAATTCCGGCTATAGGAACTAAATTCAAACAACCTGAACGATTAGGTCCACAAAGTCAGAAAGGTGTGTTTGGCGGCAGAAATGGTGATCAAAATTATCCAATCAAATTGTGGTTCGATCTTCGGGGTAATTAAACTTGAAAATCTTCAACAGGCTGTATGTTAAAATATGCATGTTTACCAGCAGCCTGTAATTTTTGTTAGTTCATTGTGAATAAATTAAGAAGAATGAAATGAACTTTTCATTTCATTAATAAGTTGTTGTTCTCATAGTTTAACTTTGTAGGAATGATGATCAATCATTAACCAATACACGAAAAATGAGTATAAAAAAACAGTATTTAAAAGATAAGAAGGTTTGTAAGGTTACTTTCAATCTTAAAAAGGATGTTAAAGATGTTGAAGTGGTAAGGATTCCCGGCGATTTTAACAATTGGGATACCAATTGCGAACCCATGAAAAAGCTAAAGTCAGGAGGATTTACCCAAACATTAAAATTTGAAGCAGGAAAATCCTACCAATTCAAATATTTACTGAATGATTCGGAATGGAGGAATGAAACTGAAGCTGATCGCTTTGAACCAAATAACACAGGCCCGGATGAGGTAAATTCAGTACTTGAACTTTAAGGATAAATACTAAAAAAGTAGTTATTAGTAAATTCCTCCTTCAGCAACATTTTGTAATGGAGCCTTATTCATTAAAAAGAAGCCTGCAGTAAAATACATTGCAGGCTTACATCAACAAGTTTGGTTTAAATGTCCCTTTTTATAAACATCTAAAAGGGCAATTATTTTTAATATTCCTATAGTACTTCATTTTCATATGAACCTAAATCAGTGATTGAATACTACTAGTTAATTGTATATTCAAGTAATAGATCATTTTCTAAATGAAGCTTTAATCAGGATTACTCAAATTACCTGTTCAGAGAAGAATTACCAAAATCTGATAAGATATTTGGGCACTGCAATATAATCTATTTTTCATTACTTATATTCAGATTAAAACCTCTTTTTTAATTCCTGTTAAAAAAATATTATTTTTTCTTAAATTAAGGGGGTCAATAAATAATATTAAAATATAAAGGATCAACTATTTATAATAGTATTCAGTTCAACTTTTTGAAAGAATTGGTGTTCAAATTAAAAAGGAGGAATAATTAAGTTTTAATTTTCCCGGGTAACATATAATTATATTAACAGCATGAAAGCGATAGTAATTGGGGCTACAGGCACAATAGGAAGTGCAGTAAAGCGTAAATTCGAACAGGCAGGTTATGAAGTGATAGGTGCTTCCAGGAAATCAGAAGTATCTGTTGATCTTGAAGATGAAAATTCACTATCACGATTATTGGAACAAGCAGGCGAAGTTGATGCAATAGTTTGTGCAGCGGGTACTGCAGCATTTGGAGAGTTATTAAAGCTAAGCGACAAAGAATTCAAACTTTCGATTAACAATAAACTACTCGGACAGGTAAAACTCCTTCAGAAAGGACTGTCATACTTAAAACCCGGAGGCAGTATTTTACTTACCGGAGGAATTTTTGCATACAAACCCATGCCCGGTGCTGCTGCTATAGCAATGGTGAACGCAGCGCTCGAAGGCTTTGTTCGTGCAGCTGCTCTTGAAACAGAAATGGGAAAAAAAGTTATCGTAATTCATCCTCCTTTGGTTGCAGAAACTGCTAAAAAGATGGGCATGGATGCAACTCCATATCTTACTGCTGATGAGGTAGGAGAGACCTATCTGGAAGCATTGGAACATGGAGAAAGTGGTGTACCTTACTTTTCCAAAAACAACAAGCCGGTAAAAAAGATGGCTTCCGAAAGTTAAATGTCTGACTTAAAATGATCAAGTTGCAGATGAAATTTATAAATAAATTTACCTGCTTTTTAAATGCAACAAACCTATAATTACTGACAGTATTAAAATACTACTGAAATTGAAATTTAATAAATATTGAATTATCAGGAGGCAGGAAAAATAAACCTGTCTCCTGTTAACTGATAACCTATGTTATTTCCAAACAATTCCTATTATCAAATTTATTTTTTAAACCTCAGGTATTAATTCCAGAAACTTTTCATTGCGATTAATATCTCAATTTAGATTCACTACCGTTTAAAGTTAATACATGGCTATATCCTCTCTATACCTTGTCCAGTTCCGGATATTAGCAAACTACCGTTTTACTGGTCTCTGACTGGACTTGGACTGGACTTGATATGGAGCAGGTTACCCTGAGGAACTAAAAATGGACTAAAATAATTAAGTCATTCATGCGCTAAATTTAATTTTGTAAAATTGAATTTGTTAACACTTCCTGCAATAAAACGAGGTTTATCAAACAGCAATTTCAGGACAGGAATTTTTTACGCAGAGCTTCAACCTGGTGATCGTTAATTGGGACGAGGCTGCCCAGGGAAGTTCCCATGGTTAATGATTTAGCACTAAATTCAGCCACTTCGAGGCGATCGAAAGTACCCAGTAATTTATCTCCTGTAATAAGAACAGAGTCGTTGTTGATTATAACCGCCGGAGTATTTTTTGAAAGTATATCCAAAATAACCTCTTCACCGGCAAAATGAGAACCAAAAGGCAGGCTTGGCACATCCTGAAGAAAGATCCAGCTTTCAGGAATAGTTCGTACATCCAGTTTTTCATGAGTCACGCTGTAAGCCATAAGATAAGGAGCCTGCGTAAGAATAATGGAATTAACATCGGGATTTCGTTTGTATATCTCCTGATGCAGCCAGGTAACCCTGCTGGGGATTTTTCCCGGTTCGCGTTTTCCATCCCTAATCTGCACAATATCATCATGCTGAATGTTCCACCGGGCAACATTAGTAGGAGTAATCAGGAAATCATTTCCCCTCCACCTTACTGATACAGTGCCATACGAGCTAATCATCAGTCCCTGGTTACAAGCCCTGTGGACAATACGTTTAATATCCTCCCTGATTGCCCGCTCGTCAGATGGATGTTCAACCTGCTCCATTTCAGGCAGTAAATGAGGAATTTGATCTTCAAAAGCTTCTATTTGTTCATTAGAAAGATAATACGGTTTCCCAATTAAATTTCCATAGATGATGGTACGACTGCAGAACTCGAGCGTTTCGAAACGCTGATAAGCATCAAGAAGATCGAAACCTCCCACCGCGGTACCATGGTTTTCCATTATAACCGCATTATGCCCTTTTATAAACTCCCCGGCGATAACATCCCCCAATGTTTCACTTCCGGGAAGTTCATATTCGGCATAACCAATTTCGCCACAGATGTATTTTGCCTGTGGAATGATGTTGGTGTGAGGTATTTGTCGTACAATACTAAAAGAAACCAGTGCCGGTGGATGGGCATGAATCACAGCTTTAAGATCAGGCCTTTTATCGTATATGGCTTTATGGAAAGGATATTCCGATGAAGGTTTATGTCTTCCCTCAATAGAACCATCCCTGCGTATCACAACAATGTCGGAGGGTCTCAAAGAACCTTTATCAATTGCAGAAGGAGTAACCCAGATATCTCCCTGCTCATCCATAATTGATACATTTCCACCTGAAGTAGTAGTAAGCCCGCTCCGGTATATTTTATCGATAACCATGGTAATTTGGTCGCGCGGGTGCATCAGTTTTGTATCTAGTCTTCTCATTTTTGTTTCTTAATAAATTGAGGTTGAATTTATAAAAAAAGTACTATTGTCCGGTAACCGGAATAACAATTTCTCTCCATCTGGTTTAGTTCATTATTTTTGTAAGGTACAAGTAAAGGGTTGAAATTTTTTAGTTGTGCTCGATTATTTTTTCTAACATTGTTATGGTATGTTTATTATTGTTTACCTTGAAAGTACAGAGACTTCAGCTATTCTTAATGAACAACTCATAATACATATTTTTCTGAGGAAAGTTTTCATATAATCAATAACTTCGTGCAGGAAGGCAATGTGAATAATTCATTTGAAAAATTAAATTTAAACACAATGAAACTTATTAAATGCTCTTTTTCCTTCAATCTGATTTTTATATTTTTTATAACAAATATAAGTTTAGCAGGTGAACGTACCATCTATGTTTCACCTAATGGAGATAATAATAATGCTGGCAACAGCATTGAAAAACCATTAAAAGATATACAGGTCGCATTTGATAAGATTCCGGATTTAATGAAAGTCGGGGAGGGTACACTTCATATCCGTTTGCTGGAAGGTAACTATTTTTTGACCAGTGCGTTGGAACTTCGTCCGGAACATTCGGGGACAAAAACATCGCCTGTTGTTATTACTCCCCAATCCGGCTCAAAAGTGGCCATTCATGGCGGGAAAAAAGTGGAAGGTTGGAAAAAAATAAAAAATGGACTGTGGGCTGTTGATATTCCGGAAGTTGCCTCAGGTGAATGGAAATTCAGACAACTATATGTGAATGATAAGATGCGTACCAGAGCACGAAAACCAAACCACGGCTTTTTAATCGTAAAAGGCATGCCCGAAGGGACACCAAAAACAGTAGGCTATCATACCGATTGCCAAAGTTTTGAATTTGCAAAAAGAGACATCGACCCTACATGGAAGAACATGGATGACGTGGAAGTAGTTGTGTATCACTTTTGGACCGACTCGCATTTGCCGATCCAAACTATTGATAAGGAAACCAATGTTGTTACATTTAAACATAAGGCAGGCAAAGTATTTACCGATGATTTTTCGGAAAATGGAGCCCGTTATATTGTAGAAAATGTATATGAAGAACTTGATGCACCCGGTGAGTGGTACCTGGACCGAAAAACAGGCAGATGTTTTTATTTCCCTTTTCCCGAAGAAGAAATTGAAACAACAAGTTTTTATGCACCGATCGCCCCACAGCTCATCAACATCGCCGGAAAACCTGAATCTGCACAGTGGGTTAGTGACATAAAATTTAAGAATCTGGAGTTTAGCTATACGAACTGGGAGTTGCCTGAAGGAAATTCTAACGACAGACAGGGTTCGGCCAGCATACCTGCAGCTATTTCAATGACTGGCGTGCAAAATTGTATTTTTTCACAATGTATCTTTACTAAATTGGGCACCTGGGCCTTTGAGTTGAACGAAGGTTGTTCAGGCAATATTTTTTCACTTAATGAGATTAGCCATATTGCCGCAGGAGGTTTTCGCGTTAACGGTGGTACGCATACTGATCACCCAAATCTTAGGACAAAAAACAATAAAATCATTGATAATCATATACATCATTATGGTGAAGTTTATCCGTCAGCTGTTGGGATTTTACTGCAGCATACTGAGGGAAACCACGTAGGACACAACCTCATTCATGACGGCTATTATACCGGAATTTCCATTGGGTGGCATTGGGGTTACCAGCGAAGCATCAGTCGTGACAACTTAATTGAATTTAATCACATTTATAACATCGGACAGGGACTGCTTTCTGATATGGGAGCCATATATACTCTTGGCGTTTCGCCCGGAACTGTCATTCGCAACAACCTGATCCACGATGTAGATGCCAACCATTATGGAGGCTGGGGAATTTATCATGATGAAGGTTCATCGTATATTCTGGTAGAAAACAATGTAGTTTATAACACGAAATTTGCCGCTTTTAACATTCATTTTTGTAAAGAAGTGACTGTCAGAAATAACATATTTGCCATGGGAAGGCTTCAACAAATAAACCGGACCCGTTCGGAACCTCATAAAAGTGTATTCTTCGAGCAAAATATCATTTACTGGAGAGAAGGTAAATTATTTGACGGGAAATGGGAGGATAGTCCATTTTCATTTTATTTTCACCCGAAAAATGAGACGGGAACCAGGGAAGTCAGTGAAACTTTTGATGCAAATTATAATTTGTATTATAACCCAGACAAAACATTAACTGAAATTGATTTCAGTGGTAAAACGTGGGATGAATGGAATGAAATGGGGAAAGATGTCAATTCGATATTTGCCGATCCAAAATTTATTGATATTGAAAATTTTGATTTTAGGTTGAAACCGGGATCCCCGGCATATAGGCTTGGTTTTAATCCTATTGACCTGTCAGAAGTAGGTCCAAGGAAAGAAACCGGCACCCATGTATTGTGAAAAGTTTTAAAAAATTTCTTTATAACGCAAAAAAATGACCGGATTAGAATTTTGCGGATTCGGGTTAAATAATTAGTTTTGCACACCTTCTTAAAAAACGGTAAATAAGCCCGGGTGGCGGAATAGGTAGACGCGCTGGATTCAAAATCCAGTTCTGGCAACAGAGTGGGGGTTCGATTCCCCCCCCGGGTACTTGAAAGTCTGGCAGTAATATGTCGGACTTTTTTGCGTT
>DASRQG010000162.1:0-4714 GCA_035645995.1 Mariniphaga sp.
TGCCCTCCAAACAAGGTATAGATTATAAAAACGATACCTGCAATTAGTGCCGCAGGCTGATATCCAATAAATCCCAGTCCTGCCAATATTTTTCCTGCAGCAATAATTTGTGCTGCAATTATGCCCAGCCATGCAAATGGAATAATTATGGAGGCTATTTTACGTGCCTGTTCTCCAAAGAAGTGCCCCAGAAGCCCGGGTAATGAATATTTTCCATACCTGCTTATTTTCCTTGCCAATGGTGCAAATACAAACAATCCGAATGAAGCACAAAACAAAAACCATAGAGCAGCCCACCCGATTGACTGACTCAATTCAATAGTTCCCAATATAGCAGACCCACCCAAAATCGTTGCCAATAAACTACCCGCCACAGGAACCAACCGGGCATTTTTACCTGCAACATAATAGTCAGATGGCTTTTTGATCCCAAACCATGAATAAACGCCCAGCAATAATACAAGTACAAAGTATATCGCTACAAAATAAATCGGGTTGTCCATGAAAGAATTTAATCAATGCTAAAGTTCAAATATCGGAAAATATGTTCCAATATTGTATTTTCGTTGATATTAATAAAGTCATTATTAACATGAAAAGATGGATTTTAGCACTTCCTTTTATTTTAGTATTTTTGCATTCCTGTAACAACAGAGTGAGCATCTCTCCTCCAAAAGCAAAAAAAATACCAATGGAAATTACGAAACACGGACATACCAGGGTAGATAACTATTATTGGCTTCGCGAACGTGAGAACCCGAAAGTTATTGAATTCCTGGAAGCAGAAAACGAGTATAAAGACAATATGCTGGCACATACTGCACCCCTGCAGGAAGAACTTTTTGATGAAATAAAATCAAAAATTAAGCAGGAGGATGAATCTGTGCCTTATAAAAAGAAGGGTTATTGGTACTATTCACGTACTGTTCCTGAAACCGAATATTTTTTACTCTGCCGAAAAAAGGAAGCTCTTGAAGCTGAAGAAAAGGTAATGCTTGATGTCAATAGAATGGCAGAAGGTTATGAATATTTTCAACTGGGTGGCACAGCTGTCAGTCCCGATAATAAAATATTGGCTTATAGTGTTGATACAGTAAGTCGCAGAAAATATACCATCTTCTTTAAAAACCTGGAAACAGGAGCTATAATTGGTGATACAATACCGCTTACTTCCGGACGTATCGTATGGGCTAATGATAATAAAACGGTATACTATGTCCTTAAAAATGACGTCACCCTTCGATCAGAACGCATTATGAAACATGTACTCGGGACGTCGCACGAAGAAGATGAAGAGGTGTACTTTGAAGAGGATGAAACATTTTCAGTGTTTATCTATAAAACTAAATCGGACCAATTTCTGATCATTGGCAGTGAAAGCACACTTACCTCTGAATACAGATATCTGAATGCCAATAATCCTGAAGGACAGTTTGAAATCCTTCAGCCACGTATCAGGGAACTGGAGTATTCAGTAGAACATTTTAAAGATCATTTTTACATCCGTACAAATAAAGATGCACTGAACTTTAAACTCGTGCGTACTCCCGTCTCATCACCGGGTATAGATAATTGGGAAGAAGTAATTGCTCATCGCGATGACATCTATTTCAATGATTTTGAAATCCTGAGCAACTATCTTGTAGTTACTGAACGCAAAGAGGGGGTCAATCAACTGAGAGTTATACCCTGGTCGGGAAAGGGAGAGTATTACATCGATTTTGAAGAGGAAATCTATACGGTAGCATCGGATGTAAACGTGGAATTCAATACTGATATCTTCAGATTCAACTATACATCATTAACCACACCAAACTCCATTTTTGAAATCGACCTTTCTAACAGAGAGCGTACACTTCTAAAACAAGATGAGGTATTGGGAGATTTTGACAAAAACAACTATGAAACCCACCGGACATATGCAACCGCAGGTGATGGCACTCAAATACCAATGTCTCTGGTTTTTAGAAAAGGGATCAAAAAAAATGGAAATAATCCGGCTTTGATATATGGATATGGCTCATATGGCATTACAGTTGAACCGTCCTTCCGTCTTTCCATCCTCCCATTAATTGACAGAGGTTTTGTCTTTGCCATTGCTCATATACGAGGTGGACAAATTAACGGCCGGGCATGGTATGAAGACGGGAAACTGCTCAACAAGATGAATACTTTTACCGACTTCAACGACTGTGCCCAACACCTAATCGACGAAGGTTACACCTCCAGTGATAAACTTTTCGCTAAGGGTGGCAGTGCCGGTGGATTATTGGTCGGTGCCTGCATTAACTTAAGACCTGAACTCTATAGAGGTGCCATTGCCAATGTTCCATTCGTAGATGTAGTAACTACTATGCTCGACGAAACAATTCCGTTAACAACCGGCGAATATGATGAATGGGGCAATCCAAATGACGAGGAGTATTATCATTATATGTTGTCTTACTCACCTTACGATAATGTTGAAGCAAAATTTTATCCTGCACTTTTTGTGACTACCGGGTTGCATGACTCTCAGGTGCAATATTGGGAACCTGCAAAATGGGTAGCCAAACTACGTGAAATGAAAACTGATAATAACCCCCTGCTGTTCCATATAAATATGGATTATGGCCATGGCGGAGCATCAGGCCGGTTTCAATGGATCCGGGATATTGCACTTGAATATGTATTTATGCTGGACCTGCTGGAGGATAATCAGAACAGAGACAGAAAGAAAACCAAGGTTTCAGCCAATCAGTTAAAATTTCCTGATTCTGTCAGAAATTGATAAAAATAAGCACAATACAGGCCAGCTGACTGGCTGCTTTTACCATTTTTATCCCTCTAGAGGTACAATCCTACAAAGAAAATAAATATCACAAGCCGGGAACGGGAGGCAGAGCTGCTTTTCCTGTTCCCCATCGTTTATTTGGTTGTGGCCCCATCTCAAATTCAAGCTTTCCTCCATTCACTATCTCATCGTGCGATAACCAGACGCGATTAAATGGTTTCCCATTAAAAGTAGCCTTTTGGATATATATATTTTCAGATGAATTGTTATTTGCAACCACTGTAAAGGTTTTGCTTTTTTCTGTTTGCAACGATAATCTTTCAAATAAAGGACTGCCGATCATATATACCGGACTTCCGGGGGTAATTGAATAGATACCCATGGCATTCAAAACATACCATGATGATAAGGATCCCATGTCTTCGTTTCCACATAATCCACCGGGGCCGGGTTTATACAACTGGTCCATCACTTGTCTAACCCTCTGTTGTGTTTTCCAGGGTTGACCAGCATAATGATAAAAATAAGGCACATGGTGTGAAGGCTGATTCCCATGAACATACTGACCGATTGTTCCAACTACTCCTACATATTTAGGTGGTGAAATAATCGGGCTCATTTCAAAAAATTCATCCAACTTTGTTATAAAATTCTTTTCACCTCCAAACAAGTCAATCAATCCCGGCACATCATGCTTTACCGACCACAAATACTGCCATGCATTTGATTCAGTGAAATATCTGTTCGGCCTCCTGCCTACCAGCAAAGGATCGAAATATTTATAATAGGAATGCCCTTCTTCCTCAACAATGTCCTGTTCACTTCCATTCAAAGCCTCCAGCCAGCTGCCATCAGCCTTTTTGGGTCGCATAAATTGTGTTTGGTCATCCCATAAATGATTATAACCTTTTGACCGTTTCATTAATAACCTGTAATCTTCATTTTGATTAAGCTCTTTTGCCATCTGGGCGATGCACCAGTCATCGTAAGCAAACTCCAATGTTTTTGAAACTGACTCAGTAATGCGATCAACAGGAATATATCCTAGTTCATTCATGTATTTCAACCCCGACCTGGCAGCATCTATCGATACCGGTGGTTTGGGAAACTCAAAGGCTTTTAACCGCATAGCATCATAAATAAAATCAACATCATAATCACGGAATCCTTTATTATAAGCATCAACAACTACCGGAACCAAATGATCCCCAACCATTCCTTCTCCAAATACGTTCTGAAAGTGCTGCCCTGGTAACCACCCGTACTGCCTGGTTTTCTCAACAATTGATTTTATAAAATCATTTACATGCTCATGAGCAATGAGTGTAAGCAACGGGTGCTGCGACCTGTATGTATCCCAACAAGAGAACGAACCATAAAAATTATACCCTTTAGCAATATGAATCTGCCCATCTGCACCAAAATATTTTCCATCTGCATCCTGATTAATATATTGGGCCAATAGAGAACGATAAATTGCTGTGTAGAAAACCTCCTTCTGTTCATTGGATGCACCTTCTATCTCTATACGTGACAACTCCCTGTCCCATATATCCCTGGCTTGTTGATGCACTTTATCAAATTCCCAGTGATTCAATTCTGCTGTTAAATTTTTCCGGGCACCTTCTATACCGGTATAGGAAATAGCCACTTTCACCAAAACCTCTTCCTTTTCATTGGTGTGATAAGCAACAAATGCACCTACACTATTACCAGCCTCTGCATTCTTATAAGCAAATACACCTGAACCCGATTCTGGCGTAGCATAATCAGCATCAAAAGTTCCATGGTATAAAAATGGCTTGCTAAATTCCGCCACAAAATAAATCTTCCCAGGGCCGTCAGTCCTTTCTCCTTCTATACGCTGATTGTTAACGATCCGAATTTCTGCCAAATCATTTTTATTTTTCTTGCCAATCTGATGGCCAAGGTCTATAATAA
>DASRQG010000163.1:0-4350 GCA_035645995.1 Mariniphaga sp.
CAAAAGCCCTCACGGCTAAAGTATCAAAATTAAAAGGACGCAATATCAATGTCAATGGCAGTTCCTTGAGTACATCAATGAAAACCAGCAGTCCGCCTGCCAAAATTCCCGGATGGATTACCGGTAACAGTATTTTGAATAGTGTTCGCCGGTTTGAAGTGCCTAACGATCGCGATGCTTCATCGAGCGTTACTGAGGTCTTGGTCATGGTACTTTCAATACTGTTATATCCAACGGCCATAAACCGTACCGTGTATCCAAAAATCAGTGACAACCAGGTTCCTGTTAAAATGATACGGGTAGCTCCTCCTGTAAATAGTGCGATCTGATTATCGATCCAGATAAAAGGTACGAGGAGTCCGACAGCTATAATCGCTCCCGGTATTGCATAACCGATGGTTGCAAAACGAGCCATAAATTTTGCTGTTTTGGATGGAAATGTTCTTACTGTGAAGCCAATTAATACGGATAGAACAACAATAGATGCAGCAGCAGTGAATGCAAGGGTGAAACTATTCTGCAGCAATTTTAAAAAACGACTGTCGAAGGTGAGGTGATTGGTTTGGATGCTCCAGTAAATCAGCATTACAACAGGAATCAAAAAACCAAACAAAATGGGTATTGAAACCAGGGTTGTGGCAACAGATCCTTTCAGAGGGGAGAGTTTTTTTGCCCGCAGTGGACGATAATGGGCACCAACAGTATTGTAGCGGCGATTTCCACGATTCACCCTTTCGGTGATCAATAGCATAAAAACAAGCAACATTAAATAACTGCTCAATTTTATGGCAGACATCGGACTTCCGAATGCAAACCATGCTGTAAATATTCCTGTAGTAAATGTTTCCACTCCAAAATAACTCACCAGGCCATAATCATTCAAAACTTCCATTAATGCCAGTGATACACCTGCAACCAATGCCGGTCGTGATAACGGAAGTGCTATTTTGAAAAATACCGAAATAGGCCTGTGGCCGAGTGAATATCCTGCTTCAAGTATTGATGCCGACTGTTGGTTGAACCATGTCCGGGCAATGAGATACACATAAGGGTAGAGTGCCAGTGATAAAATGATAATAGCACCCGGCAAGGATAGAATATTAAAAATAAAAAACTGGCCGGTATTTACTCCAAAAGTATCTCTGAAAAAAACATAGACAGGAGATGTGTAATCCAGAATGCCTACCCATGTGAAGCCTAATATATAAGCCGGAATAGCGATGGGAAGGATGAGCAACCATTGAAGAATTTGTCGCCCGGGGAAGGTGTACATGCTGACCAGCCAGGCAGTGGAGACACCAATAGCACTAACCGACAGTGCAACACCAATCATTAAAACCAGCGTGTTAAAGATATACTTCGGTAAAAGGTTTGTGGTAATGTGATTCCATGCTGTATCACCCGGACTGAACAAATGGGTGAATATAATTATCAAAGGGAATGCAACTGCTATGCATACAACAGTTGTAATTCCCATCCAACCATTAAAGTAATTTCTTCTGCGAATGGGATTTAATATTCCGGAAAAGAAAGTTCCCATAAAAATCTAATTCCATCCGGCCTTGTCGAAAACAATCATGGCCTCATGTATATGATTTCCCAGTTGGTGAAGCGGAATAGTATCAATTTTAAACTCACCCCAGCTTTCAAGAAGTTCCGGCCATTCAACATCCGGGTTCATGGGGTACTCATAGTTCTCATTGGTAAATACCTGTTGTGCCTGTTCGCTGAGCAGGAATTCAATGAGCAACCGGGCATTGTCATAATTTGAAGCATTGGCAGTAATCCCGATACCACTAATATTTACATGGGTGCCCCGGTCGTTTTGATTGGGAAAGAAAACACCCATCTGCGAAGCAACTTTACGTTCTTCTTCGTTTGTCGAATTTAACATGAGTCCCATGTAATATGTATTAGCGATGGCTATATCACCTACACCGGCAGCAATCCCTTTAATTTGATCGCGGTCGTTGCCAATGGGCGACCTTGCCATATTGTTTACAATACCTTTGGCCCAGTTAATGGCTTCTTCTTCACCATGAGCAGCAATTATTGATGCCATTAATGTCTGGTTGTAATGGTTTTGTGAAGATCGTATCAGAATGCGTCCTTGCCATTTTTCATCAGTTAACGATTCGTAACTGTTAAGTTCAGAAGGTGAAATGCTGTCTTTAGGGTAAATAATCACTCTGGCACGTTTGGTAAAACCCATCCAGTAATTTTCTGCGTCGCGAAAGTGTGATGGAACAATTGATGTTGCTTTTTTAGAATTGATGGGTTGTAATAATCCTTTTTCCTTTGCAATGATCAGTCGTCCTGCATCTGCAGTAATGAAAATATCGGCCGGTGAACGTTCGCCTTCCATTTCCAGGCGGTTCAACAGCTGATCTGAATTGGCTTTAACCAGATTCACTTTGATCCCTGTTTGCTCGGTAAATTTATTGAACAGCTTTTCATCGGTTTGATAATGACGCCCCGAATAAACATTAACTTCATTTTCATTTTGTGCACAGCCGCCCGCTAATAACAGAAGGACAGCGATAATTAGTGGAAATTTATATTTTGGTTTCATTCGCATAAATTTTAATAATTCTCACAGTAAAAATTTAGCTGCGAATTTAATTAGATTTAATCTAAATAAATAGGAAATGAGTGAGGAAATGTGAGAAGTTCAGAATACTTTAATCAAAATGGGGATAATTTTGAGTGAGGGATAAAATTATGTGAACGATTTTTACAACATGTGAAGAGAAAATATAATTGATATTTAAAGAATTGTTATCAGTTGCCTGAAACCCAGGCTGAATTTATATGCCTGTTTGTCATGTATAGGAGGCTTATGGACCTGTAGTCAGTTGAGCTGACATTTTGTATGTGACTTTTGTGTTCAGACGTAGTCATAGGTTTCTTAACATGTGTTTGTGCATTAGTTGTTATATAAAAACTGTTGCTGAGTAAACATTTGTAGTAACAGTGTTCATTGACATGTTGTTCCGTTATATAATTAGCAAGAAGATAGACTTCGGCAGATTTAAATTTGAATTAGCAGGCATCAGGGTGGGAGGGTAGGGCCTGGCTATTCGATTTCTGCATAATGGTATATGCCTCCGAAATGTATGTTTAACTGTAAATTATCGGCAGTAGTAATATCAACCGAGGGTGTAAAGGATACAGAGATTTTTGCATTTTTGCTTCCGGAGGTTAAATCGGCAAATACATTTTGGATAATATTTATCATCTGATTGGTAGACAATTGTACATCGGAGGCAAATTCATTAACACCTTGAGGGTCGGTACTACAATTTCCCAGGTTTATAGCTGAGCGATTACCAATCCTGATTGTAAAATCTTCCAGAATTACAGTTCCAGTATCTGCGGCTGCAAGTTGATTTAAACCTGAGATTTCAAGATGACTTTCTGCAAGTTGTAATTCAGCATCTCTTAAAGTTGATGCAGGTTCAGTACCAATAACATCAACCAATCGGAGGTCAGGCAAAGGCAATTCACCTTTGACTCCGGCTGAACCTCTCAGATTCTGACTGTAAGTATATGTTTTGGTCATCTGACGTGGTGTACCTTCATCGTCATCCTTACATGAAACAAATAATAAAAAAGGAATAAGTAACAGGGTTAAAAGGATATGTGTTTTCATACTTACGGGGTTTGTAACTATAAACAACAAATGGGAGGAAAAGTTTTGATTTTCAATAGGCCGATTCCACAATGTAAAGAAGTTACGTCAATTGGTTTATTCTATCAACTGGAGACGGTACTTTATCTATCCTGCTAAGTAATTAATTTTTTTCAACAGGGTATGGTTGTTAGCATCTTTAATGGCTATGACATTAATTACTGATACAGATGAGCTTCATATATATTAAATAAAAAAAGAGGGATTAGTTTTATCCTATTGCTTTTTTTTAGTAATAGCACAACACTAAATCTCTCTTTTTTCAAAATAAAATGCACAGATTGAAGCAATAATCTGTATTATTTCTGCTTAACTAGAACCACTGATCGACCATTGCTTTGTTAGCTTCGTACCATTTTCTGGCACCGGCTTCTTCACCGTCGGCTTCGATGGCACCCATCAGACTGTAAAGCTGGTCTTCCTGTAGTTGAAAGTTTTTGAAGAATTTTGCGGCTTCAGGTTTATCTTCTTCAAAACCTCTTCTTGAAATGATTGCGCATACATCTTTTGGATAAATTCCTTTCGGGTCATCGAGGTATTTGATATCAAAGTTTGACCATTTGAAATGAGGCTTCCAACCGGTAATAACGATCTATTCATTGTTGGCAACAGCTTTTTGAAGGCTGGCCACCATTGCCGGTCCACTTGAAGTCAACTGC
>DASRQG010000164.1:0-6248 GCA_035645995.1 Mariniphaga sp.
GGCCCAAATCATGAAAAGTTCGGGTGGGATTATACCGAAAAAAAATTCTGATCCCAGATATATTAAATACACAACTATAGGTCGTGCATAAAACGTTTCCATCCACATATCGGGGTCTTTGGAGATCACAAATTCCTCAAATGAAACATAAGCTGCTATCAGAACAGCAAACCAAGCTAATCCTTTCAGCCCGTTATTGACGAGGAACTTCATTCTTGTACTAAGCTTCATAGCTTTTTTTCAGGTATTTTTTTACAGGAGTGTAAAATACAACAAATATTGTTCCTTAGCCAAGGATGGTTCTTAAATTTAATATTACCGTTCTGCTTCCATAAATTTCCAATGAATAAGTTCATCAGAAGCATTCTACTCATCATTTTAAAAATCACATCATTTTCAGTAATTCATTTCTGGCCATCTATTATTCCCATGTTTCGTTAAGCAGATAATCGGTAAGATCTGTCAGCTGTTTGTCTGTCAAATGTGGGAAGCCTGCCATTGCAGGATAATCCAATCTTTTACGACCCGGTTTCTTTATCCAGATCTTTAAATTTTCAATATCGTTTTTATAATCGGGGACTACCTCTGCCATTGCCGGGCCTACCAGTCTGGTGGTTGCAGCATGGCAAACGGCACAATTGGTTTGAAACAGGTTCTGTCCGGGTTTAAAACTGCCTGCTTCTGATTCAACCTCCGGCAGTAAAAGGTTCTCATGTGCCTGTTTTACCATTTCCCAATGTGCTGCAGTCCGTTCTGCCATCATCTCTCTGTGGGTTGATAAGGCATTTTCCCTATAGATATGCCGACCGGTACCCATAAAAGCAACTATTACAGCAAATAATGCTGCCAACCGATAGAACCGTTTATCGATTACAAGCTGTTCTTTCCCAATCATTTTCCATAATTGTACTAACACTATTACTGCAATTGTTACCCCCCCGATAATCATCCAGAACAAACTCCATGAAACACCTTTTGTAGGCAATGTCAAAAACAGAAGCGGGCCAAAAATGAACTGCATTCCGGTAGTTACCAACGTAAGATTCAACATTTGCCTGATGATCCACTTACGTGAAATTGATGAAAATATCTTCTCTGTATCAAATGCTTTTCTGCCAAACCACCAGGCTAAGAATATCCCGGTAATAGCCATACTGGCTGTTATGAAGTGAAAGTATCGTGGAAAAACATTTGGTAAGGTCATTGCATCAATAAAGCCATTAATTGTTCCCCATTCCTCAGGAAACAGCATCAAATTAATGTTGGTAAGAAAAATAAATGGAATAAAAAGGAAGCTTAGAATACCTATTGCTAGTATTCCCAAATGTACCGGTTTGTTATCGGCTAGTTTATCCCAGGTATATTTATGAAGATAGAATAACAAAAAAGCAACAGCTACCCATGGAACTATCGATATCCAAATATTTCCTGTCAGGGCATTAGCAGAATAAAAATACAAGGTGTACAACACATTAATTGATAACAAAGGGGCTACTCCAAACACAACCGCAAGACTTTTATTTACTGTTATAGTTGAAGCAATTTCCCGAGCCAGCTTATCAAAATCCGCATTGAACCTGCCTTTGTATTCGTACCAAAAGGTAAGGATACTTCCACCTATCATGAGGTTTATAAAAAGTATATGTATCAGAAAAGAAAGGATCAATACAAAAACCAACAACCATTCAGGTAATGGCAAGGGTAGGGGAATATCCTTAGGTATGGGAATTTGGTTTATTATCAGGGTCGTCATATCATTTTATTTTTGATTGTCGTAAATTATTTCTTTAATATCAACACCTTTTACCTGTGGGCCTTCAAGCCTTTTTGGCCTTTTTTGTTGTTCGGAAATATATGCTGCCAGAGCTCCCAATTCTGCATCGTTTCCCGGGAAAGGTGGCATGTAATGTCTTACATTATGCATGTTTTTGATATATACTTTCATTGCCTCTGCGTTCAATGGATTATCTGTTCCATACATTCTTTCAAATTTTCGTACCACCGAACTTATTCCATGGGTTGTGTGGCAACGGGTACATGCCAGATTAAAAACCGCTTCACCTGCTTCAATTTTGTTTTCTTCGGTTACTTCTGCCATAGCAGCATAGGGAGTGTGCTTCAATATTCCTGTTTGCTGATATAATGGATATTCATCTACTAATATACCATTAGCATACATATAATCTCCGATCACATAAGGTTTCCTGATAAATTCACGTAATCGTTCAAAGGTTCCCAAAAACATGAAAGAGGCGATTACCGGTATCACCAGTAAATGTTTAGGTAGCCTCCGGGGAGCAAGGATTCCTGCAATGCCTATAGTCAATCCAATTGCTACCACTATAAATAGGGTAGTTAAAAGTGATCCATACCAATCTTGAAACTGTTGGGTTCCTAATGCAACAGGCAAATTACCTATCATTGCACGAGGAATGTGCCAATAGTACAGAAAGCCACCGGCAGCTGCTACCGGTACCCATAGCAATATCCAGAATGAAATATATCGCAAAATCTGAGGTTTCCACACATTTGTTTTTTTCAACGTATAAGCTGTTATCATTAAAGCAACAGTTCCGGCCATCATCATTGCAACCGGTGTGCGGAATGTTAATTGTGGGAGATACAAGGGATTTAAAAAACCGGTTACCAACGATGGGGTATTAACCCAACTGCCAGGAGTCATCATAAATCCAAGTATTGCTACTATAATTGCCATAGTGAGCCATGAAAAAATACTTAGAAAGAATCCAAACTTTATATGTTTGCGCTTACTTCGGGCCGATTCATTGGATCTTTTCCACGTTAAATAGTAGATCATAATGAATATCACTTCCAGAACAAATATGATCCATTCTGTAAACCAGGCAAAATAAAATACGCGTATCAAACTGCCTAATGATGTTGGGTTTGCCAGGGAAGCAGCAAACCATATACCTACTCCGGTTAATGCACCAACTGTAGTTGTTATAATAAATGCAACAAACATCAGCTTGCGGGCCATTTCATCCCAGGCTCTGCCTTCTTCAGGATTCTTTTTATTTTTTAGATAACCTCTGAACTCCAAAAGCGTTACCAAAGGGGCAAACCCAACAGCCAATGCATGATTTATTAATACATGAACAATAGCAATTATGGCAACGAGCATACGATTGCCCATAAAATCGAGATGGAATAATGGAAAATCCATAGACTTCTGATTTTTAATTTTTGCCCAAAATATATGAATTTTTTCTTTATCAGCAGGGTTAAAAAGAGAATGAAAAAGGAAATTATGTTATAAAACAATAATATGTATGTTAGCCCAGAAACAAAAAGTTCGATATTTTTTAATCGGAAGCTTATCCTTGAAAATTTCAAAAATAAAAGACCTTTCGGATTATATATAAATTTTTAATACATCAATGGCGAAGATGTTAAAGTTCTTAACTTACTTTGAAATACCAGGTTTGATTATAAACATAAAAACCCTGCCGCAAAACCTTATATAGGCTTCGCGGAGGGTTTTCTTCTTGCGTGTGCGGGGAAATATTATCTAAATCCTCTAACTCCACCTGCTATTACCGATAGCAAGAGCAGCACTATAAAAATATAGAATATAATCTTTGCAATCTCAGCGGCCCCTTCCGCTATTCCACCAAACCCGAATATTGCAGCAACCAGGGCTATAACCAGTAAAATAATTATTAATCTGATCATGATGATAAATTTTTTAAAAATTAAAATAAAATCCCTGCGTAAATTTGAATTACAGTATTTCTGGCATCTCCCAGAAGTTGTTCAGAAACTACATTGTTCTTGCCAACATTTACAAGCCCCAGGTTATACTTAAACCCAAGTATTACCGGATCGAGTGTGAAATCAAGACCGGCAGTTAATCCAAAATCCAATGATTTAAAATTATCCCTGTCAATATTATCATTGGTGTCAATGTCAAAAAAGTCTAAAAGTGAATTGCTTGTTGAAACATTTGCATTAATAAGATAACCTACATAAGGCCCCAGTTGAAATGAAAAATCTTCTGCAAGATGATACACTACATTAATGGGTAGTTCTATGTAATTAAGATTGAACTTTGCTTCACCCTCTGCTACCGCATTATCATAGGTGTTTGTCAAACCTTTTGTAGTGTATAATAGTTCTGGTTGCAGTGAAAAGAATTCAGTTAACCCCATGCGAGTAAATACTCCGGCATGAAAGCCGGTTTTTAAAGTTTTATCACTTGAATCATCAATCGTCATATTAGAAAAATTCACACCTGCTTTCGCTCCATATTGAGTGAACTGCGCATATGCACCTGTCGTGAAAAATAGTGCTGATATAAAAAGAATTACGATTTTGTTTTTCATGTTTTTATTTTTTTAGTGTTAATTAATGTCCAAATCTCCTTCTTCTGCAGCTTTCTTTAGATCTTCATTTGCAAATATTGCAACTTCCACCCGACGATTCTGACGTCTTCCATCGTCCGATTCATTATCAGCTACAGGCTGATTCTCACCATAACCTATTTCTTTCATTCTGATGTTCCTGATTCCTAAATCGCTTAATGCCTTAGAAACTGATCTTGCTCTTCTTTCCGAAAGCTTTTGATTATATTGTTCGTCGCCACGGCTGTCGGTATGACCTTCAATCAGAATGTTTGTATCTTCATATTTATTAAGCGTATTGGCAAGGTTGTTTATGTTCTCATTAGCTTGTGCTGTCAGATCAGCAGAATCAAAACCAAAAAGAATCCCTGAATCAAATGTAACCTTTATGCCTTCACCGACTCGTTCTACTTCTGCTCCTTCCAAATCAGCTTCAAGTTCCTCTGCTTGTTTGTCCATGTATTTACCAATTAAAGCACCTGCGGCACCACCTATTGCAGCACCGATAATGGCTCCCTGAGCTGTATTATCTGAGCGTGAACCTATGGCTCCGCCTATTGCTCCTCCGGTACCTGCACCTATTGCTCCCCCACGAAAAACTTTAGATGTATTACAACTAATGGGAATCATTATGGCAATAATTAATAGTAGGTAAATGAATTTTCTTAAATGTTTGTGTATGGGTTTCATAATTCATTATTTAAAATATTTTAAATAACTGTTATAATTTTTATGCCATAGGTGAAATTTGTTTTGTAATTGCCATGCCATCAGTGTGTTATGTTTGTTCGTTTGTTTTGGTTAAAAAATCAAATATGTTGAAATCCACACTTTGAGTATAAAAATCTACAGTCGATAATGTTTTCAACTTATCGGTCTTATTAATGGAATTAAAATTGAAAACAGGAAATTAATATACGTTGATCTTTTCATTGTAAACAAGTAGTACCTGCATACTCATAAGTCCTGCAAGTTTTTTTCTTTTTGCAAAAACTCTGCCTGTTACGGATAGCTTTTTTAGTATCTTTCATCATACATTCACCTGTTCAAGTCCAGATTAAATTCAATTGAGACTGGACATGTAGTGGAGAAGGTATAGTTATGCAAAGGATGTAAAAAGTAATTAAACGAACCTTTATTCTATGTTTTACTCTCATTTTCATTGGTAGTGGTTTTACCTGTTACTTTGGTAATAATTCATTGCTTTATTCATTTTCCTGTTGAGGAACTTTATTCTGGACTCAGGATTGGGGTGTGTTGACAGGAATTCAGGGATTCCTCCGGGGCTTGCACCAGCCATTCTTTCCCAAAGTCGTGGGGCTTCTCTTGGATCATAACCAGCCATAGCCATAAAATATAAACCCAATTCATCAGCTTCCTGTTCATGTTTTCGGCTGTATGGAAGAATTACTCCCAGCTGTGAACCCACACCAAAGGCGGCCATTGCCAATTGAGCGGTACCTTCCGATTGGTCTTTAAGAGCCTGCGATAAAGCAACTCCACCCAACTCCAGCGAAAGTTGTTGTGTCATTCTTTCATTCGCATGATCAGCAATAGCATGAGCAATTTCATGAGCCATAACTACTGCAATACCGTTGTCATTTGCACAAATAGGCATGATCCCTTCATAGAAAGCAATCTTTCCACCTGGAATTGCAAATGCATTTATATCATCTCCTTTTAAAAGGTTAAACTCCCATTTATAATCTTTAATGATTTCGTATCTGTCGACTTCACGCAGGTAGTTCTCTACTGCAGCTGTAATGCGTTGGCCAACTTGACGTATGGCACGAGTGTCGGCTTGATTTGAAGAAACCGCCTCCTGAGTAAGTACCTGTTGATAACTCTGGACACCCAAAGCGACCATCTGTTGAGAAGGTATTG
>DASRQG010000165.1:0-8026 GCA_035645995.1 Mariniphaga sp.
AACGGGTATTTAATGGTGCACCTTATATAGGGTGGAGTGCAGGAGCAAATGTTGCCTGTCCGACTTTACGTACCACCAACGATATGCCGATAACAGATCCCTTGAGTTTTGATACGATCAGATTGGTGCCTTTTCAGATCAATCCACACTATACTGATGTTGTTGCATCTGGTCATGCAGGCGAAACACGCGATCAGAGAATAGCAGAATTTACAGCATTGAATCCATCTGTTAATGTGGTTGGTTTACGCGAAGGCAGCATGTTAAAGCTTGAGGAAAAACAACTGAATCTTATAGGTGAGTTTATCTGTAAGTTGTTTAAGAATGGTCAGGTGCCGGTAGAATATGCATCGGGCGATGATTTAAGTTTTTTGATGGGAGAAGAATGGTTGTTGTAGAGAAGCCTGTTTAACGGGATTATTAAATTTATAGTTTTAGCTCTTCCTTTTGTTCATGATTTGAAAGGCAGGTCAACAATTCACTACCTTTGCAGTGTAAATTTTTGAACAATGGAACTGCTCGCAAACAACTATTTTGCATTATTTTTAATTGTAGCCCTCGGTTTTATTCTTGGAAGAATAAAAATAGGGGGGTTGTCGCTTGACGTATCAGCCGTTATTTTCGTAGCCCTCGTTTTTGGCCATTTTGGTATAGTTATGCCTGCCGATTTTCAATACCTTGGCCTGGTAATTTTTATTTTTACAATTGGTATTCAGGCAGGACCCGGTTTTTTTGAATCATTTAAAAAGGAGGGGAGGCAACTTGCAACCTTTGCAACCTTGCTTATCCTTTTGGCTGCACTGATTACAGTTGGAATTGTTTATTTGTTCAACCTCGATAAGAATATTGCTGTTGGCCTTCTTACGGGAGCTTTAACCAGTACTCCGGGACTGGCAGCAGCAATTGATCATACCGGCTCTCCACTTGCCTCTATTGGCTATGGAGTCGGATATCCGTTTGGAGTAATCGGGGTAATATTATTTATAAAGTTCCTTCCTAAAATATTAGGTATACCGGTTTCGAAAGCCGAGGAAGAATATCAATCAAAAATTAAGGAAGAGTTTCCTGAGATTCTTCACCGGAACTTCAGAGTGGATAATGAAAAGATTATAGAAAAGTCGCTCAGGGAATTAAGGATTAGATATATGACCAAAGCTGTAGTTTCCCGGGTAGTGCACGATGGAATAGCAATTACCCCCACAGCCGATACAGTTCTGCATAAAGGCGACCTTATTAAAGCTGTAGGTACAAAAGAAGCTCTTGAGCGGGTTGGAATCCTGGTAGGATCCCCGATAGAGGAGGAAATTCCTTTAGATTCAAATTATGATGTACGGTCGGTGTTGGTAACCAATAAAGAGGTAGTAAATAAAACCTTGGGACAGATTAACTTACTACAGACCTTTAATGCAACCGTCACTCGTATCAGAAGATCCGGAATCGATATTTCACCAAGCCCTAATTCAAAACTCCAGTTTGGTGATAAGCTTATTGTTGCAAGCAGTAAAGCCAATATGAAAATGGTGCTGCGAGTATTCGGAAACGATTTGAAACGGCTTTCTGACACCGACATTTTACCTGTTGCTCTTGGTATTATCCTTGGTGTCCTGGTGGGTAAAATTAATCTTGCATTCGGTAATTTCTCTTTTAGCCCCGGCCTGACAGGAGGTGTTCTTATAGTAGCTCTTGTATTGAGCCGTATTGGGAAAACCGGCCCTGTCATATGGACGATGAGTGGAGCGGCCAATCAATTACTTCGTCAGTTAGGATTAATATTCTTTTTAGCAGCTGTTGGTACAGATGCCGGTGCTGATATTGTGGCTACTTTCCAGAAATATGGTTACCAGCTTTTCATTTACGGTGCTTTGATAACTATTTTTCCGATGGTTATTGCTGCCTTATTCGGGAAATGGTTTTTTAAGATGAACCTGCTGAGCTTGCTGGGGGCTATTAGTGGAAGTATGACAAGTACACCGGGACTGGCAGCGGCTGATTCCATGACTGATTCAAATGCCCATTCAATTGCTTATGCAACAGTTTATCCTGTTGCCATGGTATTGCTTATTGTTGTTGTACAGTTAACAACTACGTTTTTGTAAACCGGTTCACTTACCTCCAGGCAGAATTCATCTTGTAAATATCAAGTTTGTCTACGATAACTTCACCTCCTGAGGAGAATAATGTAAGGCCTTCTGCTCCTTTTTCCGGAGTGAAGTTATTGGTCAGAACAATTTGTCCATTATTTGCATAAACTTCTATCGAGACCCTGTCAATTAGAATTTCCAGCATAATTTTGTTGTCAATAGGTTCTAATGGTGCTGAAATACCCATTACAGAGAGTGTGCCCCGCTTTACGTCATAAATTATCTCAGTGCCCGTGCTTTTCTTGCTGGTACGTACATAAAAACCAAAATTGCTGCATGACTTTAAATCAAATTCTCCTACAATATGAAGACAGTCGCTTTTTACACTTTTAACAATGTTCTGATTAATCCCGGGAATCAGGTTTTTACCTTCCCAGTTATAATGTTTACCATGTAATTGCTCCACCTCCTGTATAGGATTGCGTGTTAGTATGTATCCTGAATTATACCTGGTCAGGGTAAGTTCTGAAGGGAAGGTCATTTGGCCATTAAAGGGCATATCCGGAAACTTTCCCCCACGCATCCAGGCTATCTGGATGGTGCGGCTATCATCTTCCGGCATATTGTTCCAAATATGAGTGGCATAATAGTTTCTTCCGAAATCACTTCTCATTTTTGCTGATTCAGGGGTGAAGGTTTCTCCATCAAAATTTCCTATTAAATAACTTCCATCCCCATCAAACAATACCCATTTATTTTCTTCCGGCCTGTTCGAAACGTGCATTGGTACAAGGTCAGGACGTTCATTAAAACCATATATGTGACTCTTATATTCCCAGTTCAATAAGTCGTGAGAGGTAAAAATAGATACACCTTTTGATTTATCCTCATCTGAAGTTTTTCTGTAAAGTACCATTATATAACTTTCTGAAGGTTGATGCCAGAATACCTTGGGATCACGTGCATCTTCATCCTTAACATATGGAATTACAGGATTGTCTTCAAATTTTTTCCATGTCTTCCCTTTGTCGTTGCTGTAGGCGATACGCTGTCCACAGTATTTGCTGGTGTAGAAAGCAATGAGCGTTTGATTATCGTTTTGCTGTTTCCCCAGATGATTTTTTTCATCTACTATCACAGAACCCGGATATATCGTACAGAGTTCCTTATCATCTGAACCTTCATCCGGTGACAATGCCACCGGTAAATGTTCCCAATGTATTAAATCTGTACTGATTGCATGTCCCCACGTTAAATATTCCTGTTCGTTACCTTTTGGATTATATTGATAGAACATGTGATAAGTACTGTCTAAATATATCAGGCCACTGGGTTCTCCTGTGAAATTGCTTTCAGGAGTAAAATGAAATTGTGGCCGGTAAGTTTCATTATAATAGTTCTTGTCTGGTTTTGAGGCGGTTATTGCAATGGCTATACAAGGTATCAGCAGAAAATGCAGAAAATTTTTCATAGCTAAATTTGTCTGTTCGTTTTAGCCTGCAAGTTATAAATTTATCCGATTTTTTTTAAATAGAAATTAATTCTGTCCTGATCTTACAATATTCAATTATTAAAACTTGTAATACATATCACATTGGAATCGAACAGAAAAACATATTATGGTTGATAACTATTAAAGTTGTAACTTTATAAAAAAATCAGAGGCATGGAAACCGATAAGGATAAATTTTGCCGCACTCTATTTGAATTGGCTGATAGTGGAAAGTTTATTACGGGAATTTATAATTACTGCGACCGTTGGTGCGAAAGGTGTACCTTATCCCATAAATGCATTACCTATGCTCATGAAAATGAAATGAGAAAAGCCTGCTGTAATCCTCAAACCAATGAAATTGATGATGATAAATTTTGGGAACAAATCAGAATTTCCCTTGAAGTTACATTTGATTTAATTACTGAAGATGCAAAAAAAATGGGCATCAGTTTGGATGAAGTACACGGGAATGAGGAGGATACGTATGAACCGAATGATGTGGAAAACCTTGCTCTTGAGTATGCACATAAAATGACTTTATGGATTGAGGAGTTTGAAGAATCGATGGACTTTTTATCTCTTCATCCGGAAATAAATCACCTTAAAAATATTCCTGTAAATCGAATTACTGATGCAATTGAAGTTGTTAAATGGTATTATTATTTTATATCTTCCAAAATTCATAGGGCATATTTCGATATTGTGTATAGAAATAGCATTAGCGACGAAGATTTTGATGCAGTATCAGACAATATTGGTTCAGCTAAAGTGACTATCCTTGCTGTTGACAGATCAATAGAAGCGCTTTCGGTATTATATGAATGTTCAGGAGATCAGGAAGATCAGCTGCTGGAATTCCTTTCAATGCTTTCCCGAATAAAGGAACAACTTCTTACAGATTTCCCTTTAGCAATGGCATTTAAAAGGCCCGGTTTCGATGATTAATTAGTATTATTTGTTATTTCCCTGTTAATGAATGATACTGCCATCTATAGTAAATATGCTTTTTTCTCTTTTAATCTATGGCATCCACTTCCAACTTTTGTATTTTGCGGCTGAATAAATTATCCAGGCTATGATGTTTGAAGGAAATATATTAAAGATGCGGACTGAGGCTGCTAACCCTATAAGTTATTCATTGCCAATAGGGGAAAACCTATTGCCTTTAAATCCACTTATTGGTAAAGAAATTAAATTACAGTTTAACGGGCAGATTAATTGCATTGCATGCGGTAAAAAAACTAAAAGATCATTCGGACAGGGTTATTGCTATAAATGTCTTCAAATCGTACCTGAGGTGTCAGAATCGGTCATTCGTCCTGAACTATCACGGTCTCATTTTGGAATCTCACGCGATCAGGAGTGGGCAGAAATCCATGATCTTACCGATCATTATGTGTATTTGGCAGTAGCCTGCGACCTGAAAGTAGGGGTGACCCGTCATCATCAAATACCCTATCGCTGGATCGATCAGGGAGCAAGTTATGCTATAAGATTATCGCATACTCCCAACAGACATATTGCCGGAGTAATTGAAGTTTTTCTGAAACGACATATTGCAGACCGTACCAATTGGCAGGGAATGTTAAAGAGCTGTGGAAATGAAAGCATAAATCTTATTGAAGAAAAAAGAAAAGCACATGATCTCCTGCCTGCTGAGCTAAAAAAATATACCTGCCCGGATGACACTGTTACTGAATTGATTTATCCAATGATAGAATATCCATTATTAGTGAAAAGTCTCACTTTTGATAAAACACCCTTTATTGAAGGTGTTTTGAATGGAATTAAAGGTCAATATCTGGTGTTTAATAATGGTACTGTGCTCAATATCAGGAAACATAGTGGTTATTTTATTCAAGTTGATTATACTAATTAATTCCGGTTTATGAAAATATTAATGAGACACTTTATTAAATCATTTCTGTTTTCTTCATTTAAGTGACTTTTCTACTATTTAGCAATGTTAAATTTTGCTTATTTTGTATTAGGATCTGATGGTTATAAAATTAGTCCTAATTGAATCATCAAATAAAAATCAGACAATGGATAATTTAGATTGGAAGAATTTAGGGTTTGGATACCGCGATACTGAATATAATATTAGATGTTACTATCGGAACGGTCAATGGGGTGAACTGGAAGTGAGCGCATCAAACACCATTAACATACATATGGCGGCTACTGCTCTTCACTACGGGCAGGAAGCTTTTGAAGGGTTAAAGGCATTTAGGGGGAAAGATGGAAAAATAAGAATCTTCAGGATGGATGAAAATGCCAAACGTATGCAGCTTTCTTGTGAAGGTATACTCATGGCTAAACTTCCTGTTGAAAAGTTTATGGAAGCTGTCAGGAAGGCTGTTAAAATGAATGAGAAATATATTCCTCCCTATGAAAGCGGTGCTTCACTTTATATAAGGCCTTTGCTCATTGGCACCGGACCCGAAATAGGTGTGAAACCTGCCAATGAATATCTGTTCATGGTCTTTGTTATGCCGGTAGGGCCTTATTTTCCCGAAGGCTTTAAACCTACCAACCTTGTAATTATGCGTAACTATGACAGGGCTGCTCCTCTTGGAACCGGTAAGTATAAAGTCGGCGGAAACTATGCTGCCAGTATGGGAGCCGGAAAAATTGCTAAGGAGAAGGGATTCTCTGCTGTGCTTTATCTCGATAGCCGTGAAAAGAAGTATATCGACGAATGCGGGCCGGCAAATTTCTTTGGCATTAAAGGTAATACTTATGTGACACCCATGTCGGAGTCGATTCTTCCTTCCGTTACAAATAAAAGTTTGATGGTGCTTGCCGAAGAAATGGGACTTAAAGTGGAACGTCGTAAAGTTCCTTATGAGGAACTTCCAGAATTTGATGAAGTGGGAGCTTGTGGTACTGCTGCTGTGATATCACCGATTAAAGGTATATATGATGCCGATCATGATAAATGGTTTAAATATGGGAACCAATCTGATGCCGGTGAATGGTCACTGAAATTATACAAGAAACTACGTTCAGTTCAATATGGTAATGAACCTGATAATTATGGCTGGATCCAGATCGTAGAGTAATCTATTTGCAACCTGATTAAATTATTATAAATATGAGCTTCGGATTCTCCGGGGCTTTTTTTTTGAATATATTTTTATGTTATGATAAACTTTATTCCTGTTCCTGATTTAATTACTTTGTGAGCTGTAACTTATCCTATACTTATCCGTCCTATTCTATTATATCGAATACCTGTTACTTATGACTGTTGAAGATTACAACAATGCTGTGCGGAACTATGCTGACGGGCTTTATAGATATGTTCTTAAAAGTATTAAGTACATACATCTGGCTGAAGATATTGTGCAGGATAGTTATGAGAAGTTATGGAAAAATTATAAAAATGTGGAAGCTTTAAAAGTGAAAGCTTATTTATATACTACGGCCTATCATACTCTGATTGATTACATCCGTAAAGAGAAAAAAACGATGTACTCCGACAAGTATGAACTTCATGCGGAAGGTGTTGAAGAAAAACCTTCGGATTTGAAGGAGATCCTGAACGAAGCAGTAAACAGGCTGCCCGAAATCCAGCGAATGGTTTTGTTATTGCGTGATTATGAAGGGTATTCTTATCAAGAGATTGGTGAAATTACCAATCTTAACGAGTCTCAGGTTAAGGTGTATATTTATCGTGCACGTTTATTTCTGAAAAAGTATATTGGAAAACCAGAAGTGGTTATTTAATGGAATGGAATTATGAATAAAAAATCGCACATAATGATTTTAATTATTTATGCATGTTCCATTCAGCCATCTAATAAATTTATCAACGGATGAAGATTACACGCGAAAACTACGAAATATTTTTCCTTGATTACCTCGATGGTAACCTTGAACAGGAAGCTGTGAATGATTTATTAGAGTTCGTTCAGAATAATCCTGATTTGAAAGATGAGCTTCAAATGATCAGTAACGTAAAAATTGATGCTGAAGAGATTATATATGAAGGGAAGGAAAAATTGTTCAGAGAGAAATATGATCAGAATGAAGACTTCGAACAAACGGCCATTGCAGCAATTGAAGATGATCTGACAGAAGCAGAGAAGATTGAATTTGAGCGTTATCTTGCCAGCCATCCTCAGAAGATGAAGGAAATGTCAGATTTTAAACAAACAAAGCTTCTGCCTGATCCTTCTATCGTTTACAATAAGAAACACCAGCTTTATCATCATCATCCCCGAAAAGTTTTTCTGTTGTGGCTGCCCCGTATAGCAGCCGTTCTGATTATCGGCCTTATGGTTTACATGGTATATGATAATGCAGGACTTAAAAAACAGGTAAATGATTATCCTTTTGTAGTATCGGAACAACAGGATCTTCCACAGGATGTGACTCCGGCTCCTGAACCTCCTGAAGTTCCTCAAAATCCTATTCCCCAGGTTCATGAAAAATTAATGGTTGA
>DASRQG010000166.1:0-5222 GCA_035645995.1 Mariniphaga sp.
CAATACCTGTGTTTTTTGAGATTTCATTTACAATATCTGCCTTTGTCATGTCTTAAAATATTTAAATATCAATAAATTAATCGGAATTAATATGGTCTGCAAAAATATAAATTATTTAATAACGGAAAAGGTTTCAAATAAATTATTTTTGTTTTTCGTAAAGATTTAAAGGATTTTACAAAGAATTAGCCAAAGTGATACAATTAATATATAGCTGGTACAACAAAAACAAAAGAAATTTACCCTGGCGTACAACCACTGATCCATACAAGATATGGCTGTCGGAAGTTATCCTTCAACAAACCAGAGTAGAACAGGGAATTAGTTATTATTATAAATTCATTAATTCTTTCCCCGATGTATTTTCGCTTGCAAACGCCGGGGAAGAAGAAGTCCTTAAATTATGGATGGGATTGGGGTATTATTCCCGTGCAAGAAACCTGCATAAATCGGCCAAAATAATTGCAGAAAAACATGAAGGATTTTTTCCCCGAACGTACAATGAAATTCTATCCCTGAAAGGTGTAGGAAGTTACACAGCTGCAGCAATTGCTTCTATAGCTTTTGATCAACACTACCCTGTTTTGGATGGAAATGTATATCGATTCCTGTCCAGATACTTTGGCATATCAACTGGAATAGATACCACAGCCGGAAAAAAAGAATTTAATAAAATAGCTTTTGATATAATGCCTGTAGGGAATACGGGATTCCATAATCAGGCGCTAATGGAATTCGGAGCGCTGCAATGTGTTCCTGTTTCCCCTGATTGTCATAATTGCCCTTTGTGTGATTCATGTTATGCCTTCACCTTTAAAAAGGTAAAGGAACTACCAGTGAAAGTAAAAAAAACGAAAAAACGGGAGCGGTACTTTTATTATTTTTTAGTGGAGGATAATAATCATATCTGGCTTGAAAAGAGATCAGGTAACGATATCTGGAAAAATCTGTTCCAGTATCCGCTCCATGAAACTGATAAAGGTTTGGATGAACAGGATATAATTAACTTACTTCCTTCAGATATGACAGGTATTAAATATAATCTAAAATCAGTATCATCGGTTGAAAAACATATTTTAACCCATCAGACAATCTTTGCCCGACTCATTCATATTGAACTGCTTTCTACTGCCCACACTAATCATAACTACCTAAAGGTTAAATCTGAAGAACTACATAATTATGCAGTCCCCCGCCTAATAGAAAAACTTTCACAAAAAAATGATTTTTTAAAATTTACATACTAAAAGCGGGTAACTTAATATCATAATTTGTACTTTTATAAGCATTAACCTAAAATTTAAAGGTATGTCAATAAATAAAGTAATTCTTGTTGGAAATGTTGGCAAGGATCCTGAACTCAGACACCTTGATTCAGGAGTAGCAGTTGCCAGTTTCCCCCTGGCTACATCAGAGAATTATATTGCCAAAAATGGCGATAAAGTATCAACAACAGAATGGCACAACATAGTGCTATGGAGGGGCCTTGCTGAAATTGCCGAAAAGTATGTTACTAAAGGAAAGCAACTATACATTGAAGGCAAAATCAGAACCCGTTCATGGGATGATAAAGACGGGAACAAAAGGTACACCACCGAAATTGTAGCAGACGTTATGCAAATGCTTGGTACAAGAAATGATGGCCAGAGTCAAACTTCTAATGCAGGAGATGTGCAAAAAGGTGCAGCTTCATTTGATGCACCCGATATTGAAGAACAAGGAGGCGACGATGATCTTCCATTCTAATACTGTTGAAGAATTTCATTTCTTCCTGAAACAACCCGGACTTTAGCAGTCTGGGTTGTTTCTTTTAATGAAGGATTCTTTTTATTTTCATCATAAACATCCTACTTTTGCAAAGTAATTATAATGCAGAAATTGTATGAAGTTTATCATGGTGTGCTTGAGCTTTTCAATCTTCCTGTTAAGCTGTAAAGAATCTTATACTCCTAAACCACGGGGCTATTTTAGAATAGATTTTCCCGAAAAACAATACCATCCTATCGAAAATGAATTCCCTTACCAATTCGAAATACCACAATATGCAACCATAAGACCGGATTTGCGTAATCCCGGCCAGCCTTCATGGATCAATATTGAGTTCCCTGCCAATAAAGCTGAAGTTCATATATCCTATTATTCAATTTTGCAGGACAAAAATAAAAACCGGGAACATTTAGCTGAACTATTGGAGGAAACACGTGAACTGGCTTATAAGCATTCGGTTAAAGCGAATGCAATTGAAGAACAGCTTTATCTTAATCCCGATGATGATGTGTATGGTATTTTGTACCGGATAGATGGCAATGTAGCATCACCCATGCAGTTTTTTTTAACAGATAGTACTACCCATTTTTTAAGGGGAGCTTTATATATCAGGGCTACTCCCGATATCGACTCTTTAAAGCCGGTAGTTGATTTTCTTGAGAAAGATGTGGTTTATCTGATTGAAAGTACAAAATGGGAATAGTAAAAATTGAAAAAGTAAATGTTAATCCTGAAATGAAACTCGGTGTATGGGAGTTGAAGGAAACAAGCCAGATGCTCATCAGCAGTTGTCATTTTACCAATTCTGAATCTGAATCATTTAATAAAATATCAAACGAAAGGCGTAAGTGTGAATACCTTGCCAACCGTTTATTACTTCAATCGATGCTCCAAAAGAAAGTTGAAATTCAATACGATTCATGTGGCAAACCTTTTCTAAATGAAAACCTGAATATTAGCATTTCCCATTCATCAGACCTGGTTGTAATTTTGCTCTCCGAAATACCCATAGGAATTGATGTGGAATCCATTACCAGAAATACTGAAAAAGTTGCCACACGCTTCCTTTCTGAAGTAGAACAAAAACAAATAACTCAAACTTCCGACAATGCATTTACACGACTTTTATACTGGTGTGCAAAAGAAGCTGTGTTTAAATGTTCCCCATTAAATGAAATTGAATTTAAATCCCAAATATTAATTCAACCTTTCCAACCTTTACCCAAAAACGGGATTTTTTACGGACAACTGCAAAAAGACAATCAGCTTGCTAAATTTGTATTCCGGTATGAGATACTAAATAACAATGCTATCGTTTATTGTATGGAAAAGAGTTAATCCGGTTCATGAAAGGCAAATTGCTGAGCTTCACATATGATGAACTATATTGTTATTCACCTGATAATATAAGAGTTAAAAAAGCAATGGCTGACAGTGAGAAATGTGCATACAAGGCTGAATAGAATGAACAATAATTTTTCAATATGTACATTTTATCAAGCCATTAAAAAAAATCATTAGCAAATGAAAATTTCAAAAAATCAAATACTGGTAATTTTCGGTGCATCAGGAGATTTAACCCGAAGAAAGTTAATTCCTGCACTGTATGATTTATATAAACAAAAGCTTCTCCCCGACCGTTTTGCCGTACTCGGAGCCTCCAGAAGTAATTTATCGGATGAAGAATTCAGAAACCAGGCACAGCAATTCCTGCCGGAAGAAACCCAGGTAGATGAATTCGTTAAGCTGTTATTTTACGAACCAGTATCTCCAACCAATACAGCGGATTTTAAAAATTTAAAGCGACGTTTAGAAAACCTTGGGCGGGAATATACTATTGACTCCAATTATGTGTTTTATCTTTCCACACCCCCATCGGTTTATGAAATCATTGCCAAAAATCTTTCGGAGAACAGACTTAGTCAGGACAATACCTATTTCAGAAGACTCATTATTGAAAAACCATTTGGCACTGATTTAGAATCGGCTATAAACCTGAACATCAACCTGCTAAAATATTTTGATGAAGATCAGCTTTATAGAATTGACCATTACTTAGGAAAAGAAAGTGTACAGAATATGTTGGTTACCCGTTTTGCCAATGGGATATTTGAACCAATATGGAATAGAAATTTTGTTGAACGTATTGAAATAACATCTGCCGAAAGCATAGGTGTAGGTGATCGTGGTGGATATTATGAGCATTCAGGGGCTTTACGCGATATGCTACAGAACCATTTGATGCAATTAGTAGGGTTTGTTGCTATGGAACCACCTGTTGTAATGAAAGCTGATGCCATAAGAAACGAAATAGTAAAAGTTTTTCAGTCGTTGCGCCCAATACCCGAAAAGGATGTCGCCAAATATGTTATTCGTGGCCAGTATATAGCATCAACAATTAACGGACAGCGGGTAAACGGATACAGGGATGAAACAAAAGTAGAGCCTCACTCACGTACAGAAACTTTTGTCGCTATGAAGTTTTTCATTGACAACTGGCGCTGGGCCGGAGTCCCCTTTTATATAAGAACCGGCAAACGTCTTCCTGCTTCAGTTACCGAAGTTGTTATTCACTTCAAACAAGTACCGCACCATCTTTTTAATTCAGAAAACGTTCCGGGCCCTCAAAGCAACCAGCTAATAATAAGGATACAACCTGACGAAGGCCTGCTGCTGAAGTTCAGAATGAAAACACCTGGTGCTGGGTTTATGGTTCAAACAGTTAATATGGACTTCCATTATTCCGGACTCGCAGACCTAAGACTTCCCTCGGCATACGAAAGACTATTGCTCGACTGTATGCAAGGCGATGCAACATTATATTCGAGAGGTGATGCTGTTGAAGAAGCATGGAGATTTGTGCAGCCTGTTCTTAACTCATGGAACAAGAATCCTGAGATTCCGGTATATGGATATCCGGCCGGAACATGGGGCCCTGAAAATGCAAACAGCCTTATTGAAGATGGTGAATGGCGTTACCCTTGTAAAAACCTTTCAAACGACGGCACCTGGTGTGAACTATAAACTTTTTTCATTATATTTAATGAAAAAAAATAAAATATGGCAGCAACCACTGAGGTAAAAATCTACCCCAAGCCAAAGAAAGTAGCCAAAAGAGTGGCACTGGAAATAAGAAGACTTGTCCTGTCTGCAAACAGCGATAGATTTGATATTGCATTATCAGGTGGGACAACTCCTAAAAAGTTATTTAAAAGCCTGGTTGATCAGTATAAAAATATACTTCCCTGGGAACGTATCCATTTCTGGTGGGGAGATGAAAGATGTGTACCTCCGGATGATGATCAGAGCAACTTTAAAATGACATTCGATACGCTATTCTCAAAACTTGAAATTCCTGCAGACAACATTCACCGTATCAGAGGAGAAAAAAATCCAGAGGAGGAAGCAGAACGCTATGCAGCCGAAATTGCAGATAATCTTGAACTTAGGAATGG
>DASRQG010000167.1:0-2177 GCA_035645995.1 Mariniphaga sp.
TGAAAAATGCATTTGCGGCAGAACACTTGTACGTATGGAAAAATGCACAGGCAGGTCAGATGACATGTTGATTGTCAGAGGGGTGAACATATTCCCATCGCAAATAGAAAGCGTGTTACTGGAAATGAGCGAAACAGAACCTCATTACCTTTTAATCGTAGACCGTGAAGGACAGCTCGATGTACTAAAATTGCTGGTTGAGGTACAAAAACAATTCTTTTCTGATGAAATCCGGGTATTGGAAGCTATCAGAAAAAAAATTACTGCAAATTTACATGGAATACTAGGTATATCGGTAGACGTAAAACTTGTTGAACCAAAAACAATTGAACGGACAGCAGGAAAAGCAAAACGTGTTATTGATAACAGAAAAATATAATTTCTAAGAAATGGGCATGTTGCATGAGTCAATAAATGATATTAAAATACAACATGCAAATTTCTCAGGGCCACTATAAACATCAATATTAATATGAAAACCAAACAGGTATCTGTATTTTTAGAAAACAAATTAGGGAGGCTGAATGAGGTAGCGCAAATACTGGGTGAAGCCGGTATTAATATTTCTGCATTCACTGTAGCCGACACGTCCGATTTTGGAGTATTACGACTGATTGTGTCTGATCCTGCCGATGCATGCGAAGTTTTAAAAGAAAACAATTTCTCGGTACGTACAACAGATGTTGTGTTAGTTAATACTTCAAATACTCCGGGGGCTTTGTCTGAACTACTAAAAATACTGGACAAGGAAGATGTTTTCATCGAATATTTATATGCTTTTTCAATGAATGAAGATAATGCAGTGATTGTTATCAAGCCATCAGATATTGAAAAATGTCTGAAGGTGATGGAAGAACAATAATTAACTACGTAATCTTTACATTAAAATCACAGACCGGACTTTGAAGGAAATGTATAAGAAGATATAATTTCAGAATGTTTATCTTTAACAAAATTTTGTATTTATAAGATGAAACGAATCGCAGTACAGGGAATTGTCGGATCTTTTCATGAAGATGCTGCAGTCAGATATTTTAAAGAAAAAATCAATATAACAGAGTGCAAATCATTTACAAGCGTATGTAAAATGGTGGACACTGATCAGGTTGATTATGCCGTTATGGCAATAGAAAATTCAATTGCAGGCAGCTTATTGAAAAATTACCAGTTAATCAGAGATTATCACCTTCGCATTATTGGGGAAATTTACCTGCACATACAGCTTAACCTTATGGCTGCCAAGGGTGTTGCCATAAAAGACATTACAAACATTTACTCACATCCGGTTGCAATCCAGCAGTGTGTAGAGTATCTGGAGAAATATTTTCCTGATGTAGAATTACATGAAGGCATAGACACTGCCGGTGCAGCAAAGTTAATTTCAGAACAAAAACCTAAAAATGCAGCAGCAATAGGGAATTTAAGGTCGGCAGAATTATATAAACTGGAAGTTTTGGAAACAGGTATTGAAACCAATAAGAAAAATTACACCCGGTTTCTAATTCTTTCGAAACATGGCAATCCTACAGAAAAAGCCAATAAGGCTTCTTTGAGTTTTGAAGTTGGACATTTCTATGGAGCATTAGCCAGGGTTTTGAATGTATTTGCCGAAAATGAAATAAACCTTGACAAGATACAATCGGTACCAATTATAGGCAAACCAAACGAGTACTCCATTCATGTTGATATAGAATGGAAAGATGCCGCTAAATATAATAAAGCCATTCATCAGGTACTCAAAAAGGTATCGAGTCTTGCTATCTTAGGCGAATATGAACGTGGTGAAATACATATTAATAATCAATAAAGGAAGAATACATCTATATGAATAAAACAGCAATTTTTTTCGGGCCTTTGGATGGATCAGTACATCGTGTTGCTAAAAAACTTGAAGCGTTTATAGGGGAAGAAAAGGTGGTAATGATTCCGGTTAACGATGCCAATGTTGATGATCTTAACCGGTACGATAAAATAATTTTTGGCATTTCAACAGTAGGAAAAGAAACCTGGCATTCGATCTACACCAATGTTGACTGGGCTAAATTTCTACCTGAAATTAGCAAAACGCGTTATGAAGGAAAGACGATTGCTATTTTTGGCTTAGGTGACCACATTACCTATTCCTCCACCTTTGTTGATCACATCGGACTTTTAGGGAAAGAACTCATTAAAAATGG
>DASRQG010000168.1:0-19005 GCA_035645995.1 Mariniphaga sp.
CGAATAAGCACCCTGCCGGCGATCTCCGGATCGTATGATCTCCAGGTAATCTGTAGCTTTAACAACCGGCCAGTCATAGTCGAGGTACTTTTCTGCCTCGTTAATATATTCCTGACGCATTTCAACAGGCAAATTTTCCCAGAAATCCCTGCTTGAATAATCAGGAAACCCTATCTCAGAAAAGTCTTTTAGTAATGCCTTTGTTAGATTTATTTCAGAAGCTTTTTGCTGTAATAAATCACGTTTTTCCCAGGCGATTAATTGTCCATATAATAATAGGGAAATTAGTAAAAGGAATAAGTTTTTCATTGCATATGATATTAAATTTTATGAAGCATTATTGTTTTTGTACTTCCGGCATTGCCACCTTCAGGAAGTTTGCATTTAATAGTTGTCACGTTATTTGTAACAGATGTTCCATCACCTTTCAGCCGCCCTTTTATTCTTAATTCTAACTCCTCTGATTTTTGTGTAGGGTCTGCTACTGAAAGTTTTATACCATTACCATATGACTCAACCAATAGCACACATGCTTTATCAACTTCAATTCCATTGAAGGAGGATGATTTTCCGGGTTCATAAAAAGCAATCCCTGCCCGACTTCCATTTTTGGCTATAATCTCCTGCCGGTTTTTGTTATTGATTAACTCATAAGAAAATTCAGAATCAAGTTTTTTCATTTGTTGTGAAGAAGCATTGGGAACAAGTACAAATTGATATTCTTCATCTTGTGGATTATTACCATGATCAAGCCATAACTTAAAAATCCGGGCATGAAGCAACCTATCCGGATATCTTGCTGCCACTTGATTCCAAGAGCCTTTTTCAAAATCTGCAGTGCATTTAACCTGATTCTTTTGGGGGAAATAATAACCAACATTATTATGTAACAACCATTTATAATCAAGATCTTCAGGAACTTGCTTATCAAGATTGGATTCAATTTCTCCATTATAAAATGCCTGATTGATTCCTGTAGTAACGGGAAAACCTTCTGAGGAACTAATACCTGAACCTAAGCATATAATCATATTATCTACCATGAACCATGATTTACGAGCTTTTAAACCATTCCGGTTATAATCCATCACTGCAATCCCCTGCTTACCATCTGAAACGCCCCCTACAAAGTCACTTTCAATGCGGTATCCTCTAGCCGTCAATACAGGTAACTGCTCCTCATTTTGGTGAACAGTTGTTCCGGGAATTTTCTTCCAATCCCAAAAAGGAAAAATATCTTCATACTCTTGTTGGGTCTGGTAAAGGAACATTGCACCGTCGCCCATATAATAACCCTGGAGATTCTCAGAATTACAACTTTCTGCTCCAATAACTCTGTCAGAGCACATTTTCACAGAAAAATAATAGTCAGGATTTCGTTGTATCTGAAAGTCGGATCGCCAAAAATGTTTGTTTCCTGACAGGGATTCCCAGTTATTTGCATTCCTGTATCTTTCTGCATACTCAGGATCAAGCTGTTCCATTTTTTTGATACTTTCAGCAATGGCGGCTGCTTTTGTTCTCTGCGATTCAGGGAAGAGTTGCCTGCCGCAAGCACTTATATCATACCGGCCTTTCCATGTAACCCATTGTTGCCCCTCTAAAATGTAGTTCCTAAGAATTTCCATTTTATCGTTATCGAACTGAAAGGGTGTACTCTGCAATATATTTATCCATTTAATCATATCAGACACATAGGATAATCCATAATTTCCAAACTGTAGTTGAGGTCCATGTTGGTGGTAAGACCAATCGGGCTGAACACCTTCCCCCAGGCTAACTATTAGTTCTTCTTTTATTGCATCTGCTGCAAGACGTATTGTATCTTCATTACGCAAAAGCATCGACTTCAGTAAAACATTCCCTGCCAACCAAACTTTATTTTGTCCCGTCATTCCTAATTCCGATCGACTAAGGATTTTCACTCCCCTCTCCTTTTGTTCGGATGTGAGTTCGGGTTCCATCAATACCATAATAGGATTAAGGATCCGGGGAACTCCTATTTCCGGATACCACCAGTTTGGGCAAATCAAATCATTATCAAACCAAAAATTCAAAGCCAGATGAATTTGATGTGATACCTTTTTCTTATTATAAAATTTTGATCCCCTAAGCTTATATGCTTTGGCTATTCCCAAAGTTCTGCTCAGATGTACTGCCGGTGGCCAGCTTCCCCGTTCCTGACTCGTATAATCAATATCAGGCCAGGATCCATCCTCCTTCTGTTCATCCAGATAGCTTCTTACTATTTCATCATCGGGTTCATTTATTAAAATATCAGAAAGAACATTTTGATGCAGGTTTTCGAGGGACTCAGGATATTCTGCTTCAGTATTATTACATCCTGATAATAACACAACTGCTACTATAACTGATAATATGATATACTTCATCTGTAATTGTTTAATTATAATTGCACAATGAAACGTCAAATCATGTTCATTTCATTTTTTGCTGTATATTAAATATACAATCAGTTACAAAGGAACAACAATGATTTTTTCCTTCTTCGCACCCTCCTTAACTTTAATATGAATCCTGTCAGCAGTCTCAGCTGTTATTTCAGCCATTACATGAGTCCCTGGTTTCTCTGAAGGATATAGTACCCAGACAAATCTGCTATTCGATTCAATGTTAGTTGTAAATATTGATGCTATGTTAGGCTCATACTTATTATATTCAACACTGTACCAGCCTTGAATTTCAGGCTCTTCCTGTCCTTTAACAAAATTGACATTCCATTTTTGATCTCCGACAGGAATTACCTGTAGGTTTCCCCTGTCATTATTTGTATAAACAACATTTTCGTTTAGCTGAACGTCACACGATGGATGCCAGTGCCAAAGAGCTTCTATTTTACGGGGCTGGTCAGTCGATATCTGATCCACAACTATCCAAAAATCACCACGCGCATAATATAGATGACGTGTATGGGTCACCTTTCCTTCAAGATTCTTAAATGCATCAAAAGATGCCCATGCATAGTCATAATCTTTTGCTATACGACACTGCTCATCAGCTAATGGATCTGAAGCCAAACGTGGGCCGGGTGCTTGTCCGTTTCCATCAATTAATAACACATTATGTCCCTGGCTACCCAACGCGTATGGACGAAATTTTTTAGCAACTTCACCTGTATAAGCAAAACGTCCTGCATCAACTAACAAGTCTCTGCCATATGCTGCTACTGATATATGAAGCTTATCATTATGCTGATGGCCACTACCCCAGGGGCCGATATCAAAAAATGACCAATGCGCATCTTCATCAAAACCACTCCTCGATATGAGTTGACCTGCCCAGGGAAATACATAAGATGGCCCATTGTCCGGTTTTGTTCCCTGCTTCCCATTTGTTGCGATAAATTTCCAATCCGGCCGGTTGAATTTTTCTGCACCTTGTAGTATAAGCCTACGGTCACTTCCTTTATCACCGTCATTGTTCAAATTCCTAAAACCATCAGGCCTTACTGCATGTGCTATGTAATTATACATATCTTCTATCGTCTTGTTAAAAAACTCAGGCAAAGGTTTATTTGCCCTATCGCAAATGTCTTTAAACAGAACAAAATTATGAAGGGAAACATTATGATAATGAGAAGTTAGCTCAGTTTGTACACCATCCGGGTAAACCTGGTCTTTCATACTTTCAACCATTGCATTAACCGAATAATCAAGCCATTCATCTGAATGTTTGTATTCCGGGAAATTGGTAGCAACTGTGGCTAAGGCAGAAATTTCCATCGTTAACCAATTATTTCCCCCATGAAAATTCCTGTTATAATGAGCATGATCAGCCAGACTACTAATCATTAACAACTGGGTAGCAGGCGATAATACGTCGCTATTTATAAAGCCATAAAATATTTTTGACCATACTTTTGCACGTGAATGAACTTCCAGTCCCCGCCAAATCGAATTTGTGCCTTTAACTCCCGGATATGGCATACTTTTAATAATAAAGTCGCGCAGAAATAAATCAATATATTCAGCATATTTTTGATTTCCTGTGTTGAAATATACTTCAAAAACATGACTTAACTGGCTGTGTCGATTTGAAAGCCATGCCCATTCGCGGTCGTTATTAGGCCCTTTATAATACCAGTCGCGATGTCCGTCTTCTCCAATAGGTACTTGTCCCCGTACATTCTGAATCACAAAGACATTATTTAGAATAGTATCTGCCTCAGCTTCTGTTTGATTCGAAGCAGCAGGCTGATCCCTTCTTAAATGAGATGCATTATCACTGTTTTTATAGTAGAGAAGCAGTTGTTTACCTGCTTCCGTTAAATCTTTAGCGTGCCATGCTTTTTTCACTTTTTCTAAGCCGGGATGTTCGAGATTTAGCTCTTCAAACATCTTTTGCATAACATCGGGGTAAGCTAAAGATACATCTTCTACCGTTTTAATCTCCTTCCACTTTTGAGCTGAAGCCCCTCCGATAATACTACTGAATAAAACAAGTAATAGAATTATATTATGTTTCATATTTCTAAATCTCTTTTACGTTTTAAAGCTTCTAAAAAATAATAATCGGCATAATTAAGTGGTACATCTATCTCAGAACCATGTGGGATGCTACCTACCGAATGCATTAAAAGAAAATTCCCATTCTCACCAATTACTGCTCTGTAATTTTCTCCGGACAGACTTTGGATTATATCATCGGCCCATGTTTTATAGTAATGTTTGTTATCATAATTAGCCAGCTCGTAAAGTGCAGAAGCAATAATTGCAGCCGATGAAGCATCTCTATAAGTATTGGGTATATCAGGAGCATTAAAATCCCAGTATGGAACCTTATCTTCAGGCATATTTTGATGTTGAGCAACAGCTTCAAAAGCTTTCTTGGCTTGTTCAAGGTATTTCTTATTGCCAGTTTCACGGTAACAAACAACATATCCATAAATTGCCCAGGCTTGCCCCCGCGCCCAGGTTGACTCATGTGCATAACCCTGAGCAGTATGTTTGTTTCGTATAGTGCCATCTTCTAGACTATAATCTATAACATGCCAGGTAGTATAATCAGGCCTGAAATGATGCTCCATAGTTTTATCGGCATGTCTGACAGCAATATTATAGAAGGATGAGTCTCCCGAAATTTCTGTTGCTTTAAACAGCAATTCCAGGTTCATCATATTATCAATGATTACCGGACATTCCCAACCTCTTTCTGCCTGCCAGCCACCTGTTACATTCCACGATTGAATGATACCGGCAGCAGGCCTGAAACGTGTAGAAAGGGATTTAGCAGCCTGCACAATAACGTCTTTGTATGCTTCGCTCCCTCCGAGTCTCAGGCCATTTCCAAAGCTGCTGCCAATCATAAATCCAACATCATGATGACTTGTTAAATTCTTCACTTCTTCAATTGCTTCAGTATATTTTATTCCCAGATTCTTCCATTTCTCATCTCCGGTTAATTCATACATATACCACATACTCCCCGGGAAAAAACCTGAGGTCCATTCTCTGGGCCGGATATATCGTACTTTACCATCTATAATTGTCTTTGGGTTTAGCACCTCACCCGATTCTTCAATAATTGCTGTTTGCAATCCATACTGTTGAGAAGCAAATTCTACAATTTCATTAACAAATGATTCTTGCCCCTTTTTTTGGGTACATCCTGAATATAAAAGGATATTAAAAAACAAGAGAAAAAAAGTGAAAAATTTAAAAGTCTTAGACATGTCTGATTTATTATATTAAAATTATATTCCTTTTAATGCTTTATACCTTAATAAAGCTTCAACGAAATAATAGTCGGCATAAGTCAAAGGTACATCAACTTCACTGTTACCCGGTAAATGTCCTACGCTTCTCTTCAGTATAAAGAACCCGTTGGTTCCAGGCTCTGCTAAATATTCAGGTGAGGACAGTGTAGTAAGCTGTTTCTCTGCTGTTGATATATATTTATCACTTAGTTCGCCGTCAGTCATTGTACTTAATTCCACCAAAGCAGAAGCCATAATAGCACCGGCAGATGCGTCCCTTAATGTATTGGGTATATCGGTAGCAAGATAATCCCAATAAGGTATGCCATCTTCCGGCATATTAGGATGATCGATCATCAGGTTAGCAATAGCGATTGCCTGATCGAGGTATCTTTGCTGTTTTGTTTCGCGATACATTACCACGTAACCATACAATCCCCAAGCATTCCCACGTGCCCATATTGATTCATCAAAAGCACCCTGATGGGTTTGTTTCACATGAGGAAGGCCTGTAACAGTATCATAAGAAACTACATGATAAGAGCTCATATCTTCCCTGTAATGATGCTCCAGTGTCTTATCTGAATGCGAAACAGCCACTTCACGGAATATATCTTCATTGGTATTGTGATAGTTCCACATTAGTAGTTCAAGATTCATCATGTTATCAATAATAACAGCATATTGCCATTTATTAGGATTTGAATTCCATGACCTGATTACACCCAATTCAGGGCTGTATCTTTGGAGGGCACTTTTACCGGCTACTTTTAATACTTCTTCATAATCATCACGATTTGTAAGGCGATAACCATTACCGAAACTACAATTGATCTGAAAACCGATATCATGATCGTAAGTATTATATTTTTCTTTTTCAACACGTGCAGTGTATTCTTCTGCAAGAGTTCTGTGCTTAGGATCATCGGTATATTCATACACATACCAAAGCACTCCGGGATAGAAACCACTGCACCACCATCTGGAAGTTGACGTTATGATTTCATCTTTTTCAGCATTATATGATCTTGGCAGAGTGCCTTCCTTATCATCTAAGTATTCGGCCATTAGCTCTGCCTGTTTGGCAGCTACATCAAAACTTCTTGCGATAACATCCTGCATTGGATCCGGCTTTTGGCATGATACAATAACCAGAAGTAAAACAAAATAAGCAGATAATTTTCTCATTTCAATAATTATATAGTTAAACAATATTACCAATCTTCAAGATTCCTGCTAAATTCTGCCTCGACATCAGCAGAAGCCGGAAGTAATTTTATCATTAAATTTTGCTGTTCATCCGGATTCAACTCAGTTTCGAAACCTACGAGAACAGTACCTGGATTAGGAGCATCGTAGTCGGTTACAGGCTGAGAACTCCAGGTCGTTAAACTTATACCGGCAGGTTCATCCACCTTGAGGATTAATTGCTTTCCATCCTTTTTGAGTATGGCAGAATTTCCACCTGTAATTTCCACATCAGCTCCCGTAAGCATTTGCCATTGAACATTAGCCTTCTGTGATCCTGCCTTCAATTCATCTCTTACTACTATATACTGACCATCAACAATGGCAGCACCCCTTAAAGCTTGTGCCAACTGATTTTCATAAACACTGCTCATATCCGTAACCGCAAACATAAAATCAGGATTATCGCCATGCTTCTCTATTTTTGCATATCCTTTTACACGCTGAAGCTCACCATTTACAGTTAGAGTATTATGAATATAGTTATTCAATCTGAGGATTGTCCACCTTTCAGCATCCTGAGTTCGTCCAAATATTGACATTCCGCGTGATTCCAATGATTCATAATTCTGACTTCCCATATCCAGTGCCCATCTTACTCCATCAGCTTCCATGATAAAAGATCCGATGTCCATATGGCCATGGTTAACTGAAGGTGAACCACCTTTAAACCCCAGGTAAAGAGCATTGGGATCCGACCAGGAAGTGCGTGCCAGCATTAATGGCATTTTACCCTGCCCTACATACTGTGTTTCCTGTGGCTCAACGATATTATCCATTGGAATATCTTTTCCCCAGATCATCACTGCCGGCAATATTCGATTTCTTGTAAAGCGGGAATAATCATCACGATTAAGATGTTGTTTTTCGATCCACAATAACGAAGGATCATTATTTTTCTGAGCAAACCAAAACATTGCAGGGCTTAAACTCGCACCTCCACCGGCGTCACCCCAGTTATAACTCGATCCGGTAGGTGTAACCATTGACTGCAAAAAAGTTCCTGTTTTTAAATACCCCGGGTGCTTTGAATAATCAAACAACCCCGGATCAACCTTATCTAAAGCACTGGTGAGTAAAACATTAAATGAGGTGCCATAGTTCCAATAGCCATAACCTTCAGGATAAGCTCCATCAGGTTCATAATCCTCCATGGGCAGATGAATGGTTTCCAAAGCCCTGTTAATGACCTCATCTGCCAGTTCAGGATAATCTTCCTGAATGGCTAATACGCCATATACCATACCTGCATTACATACCTGATTCCAATTATGTGTAGCTGTTAAAAACCAATTGTAGTCTGAATCAAAGGAAGGTTCAATCCCTTTCTTTACCATTGCTTCCCTGATTGTGTTTTTTGAATCTTCACCCAATTCATCAAACAACCAGTCATAGCCTATAGCCATACCCATTGTCATTTCAGCTACATCAAGAAAGTGAGAAGGATTCCAGTCACTAAAATTAGCAGCTGCCAGCATCTCCGATTCAGCCTTCTGAAGATATTGGTCTTCACCAGTCATCCTGTAAGCATAGGAAAGATAAAAAACCCGGCGGAGCAATTCACGTGATACCGATAATAATCGACGCCCTGTCATCTTCCTTTCTAATAAAGGCAAAGCAACTATTTTATTACATTCGTCCAAAATAGCCTGATGCATTTTTGCCCACGTAGCATCATTATCAATTAAGTTCTTAATTTGTTCTTCTTCACCCTCCGATAAAAGAATCCGTGGGTGATTTAAGTCATTTATTTCAGTATTGGTTGAATCATCATTTTTGCATGTAATTAAAAACGAAAAACCTAAAACAACAAATAATACTATGAAGCTGATTTTTTTATACATAGGAATCATTATTTTTCGATGTTTATAATTTTATTGTTACGCTATCTCCTGCATAATTATCCTGAGGCAGTGAAATAGAAATCTGAGATGTTCCATCATTTTCATTCCAGGTTGACATATAATCTTCGCCATTTCTTTCAATTCTTTTAGAAATGGATAAATTAAACTTCGACAACTCACGATTAGGATCTGAAACTGTTATTTCATTCACTTTCCCATCTTTAACTTTAATCATAATAATGCCTGGATTATGTGCCGCAATTTTTAAGTTACCATCAACATTTACTTCACCTCCTTTATAAAATACAGCCTGAACCATATTTAATTCATTATGCTTAACCGCCTGAATATAATAATCATTCTGCAGGACGGTCACGTTCTTTTTTGATATGTTCTGTCGGAGTTTATCTACAGATGTTGCCGGTACGATCAAATATTCGTAGGTGGCATCCGATGGCCTTTTGCCATGATCTATCCATAACTTAAACACATCCATAGAAACTTCCTCTTTGGGGGTACTGGTTTGTTTACTAATTCTCCACCATGAACCACTTTCAGCCTCATTCTTCAGGTTTATTGTGGTTGGTTTAGGAAATACATAACCAATTCCATCGTGCAGTATCCAATCAACATTATCATATTGATTTTCTCCTTGTTCAATAACAGAATCTTTATTATCGGAAGAAAGGATTACATCACTCCGAAGCAAACTTTGATTAAGAGTAGTTACAACCGGAAGTTGTTGCTTACACGAGATGCCAGCTCCCAAACACATATACTCATCATCGAATAAAAACCACGATTTACGTGCAATTAGAGGATCATGCGGACTTTTGAAGTCGAATGCAACCGCACCATATGTACCATCAGTTGCTGCACCTACAAAATCAGTTTCGCCTAATTTTTGAATCTGATTGGGGGCAGGAAGTTCAGCTTTCTGCATGGTGGTAGTTCCTGGAAATTTCTGATAATCAAATACAGGAAAGATATCATAATACTGTGTACCTGTAGTTGAGATGTGGTTGGCGCCATCTCCCTTGTGATGGTTGAGCAATCCTTCACTGTTATAAGGTTCTTCCATATTGTGGGTTCTGGTTGAATACATCCTTACTGATGTAAACCATCCAGGCCTTTGATATGAAAAATGTTCGGTATTCCAAAAAAACGTAGCATGCGATCTGGTTGGCTTGGCATCGTTCTTTCTGATTTCAACGATTTCCTGAAGTTCATCTTTTCGATAAGATGTAGTTAGCAATAACCTCTCTGCCGGTGCCGCACTAAATGGCCTCAAGGCTCCTCTTCGGCTGATACTACGGTTTTCCTCCCCAGGATCAGGGAACTTCCCAAAGACAGCTGTTTTTGAAATACCATCAAGATAATAATCAACAAGAGTCTCCAGTCTTTCATCAGAGAAAGAAAATCTTGTATCAGCAGTATATACAGCCCATTCAATAAAAGCATCAGCATACCCCAAACCATAAGATAAGGTATTGTTCACACCGTCTGCTCTGTGATGAAAACTATTCCCAAACTGAATCCCCCGTCCGCCTGCAGTGCGATTACCAAATCCTGAAGATTGGTAACGATAAGTGTAACCATAATTTCTTCCTATCCATTCTACATAATAGATTTCATTCTCGATTACATTAATAACCTTTTCAAATGTCTCCTTATCACCAAGAAATAGTAAATTTTTAGCCTGTATCCCCGATATTTTAATCCTGTCTCCACCAGGCCTTGCACCTGGTGCATCAATATGAGCACGGCCTATAATCGGTTGTGTCTTTTCTACCAAATCCTTCGGTAACTGATCACCAATGAGAAGCATTACCTGTACAAGGTTATTAGGCGTACCTACCTGATTATGCCACCAGTTATCGCATATATAATCATTATCAGCCCAATGGCCCAATGCTAGTTCTACTGCCCGTTTAACTTTTTTATTCCTATAGTACTTTGAAGATTTAACAGCATAAGCTCTTGAGAGTGCAACCAGATTTGCAGAATGTCTGCTGTGTTGAAATCCCTCATTCGACACATCTTTATAATCGATACCCGGCCAGGTTCCATCCTCATTTAAAGTTTCAATCAGAACCTTAATAGTTTCATCATTTACCGGATATTTTTTTGCTGCTTCAACAACCCTTTTCTTAATTATATCAAAATCGGAAGGAGCACCTTTTGCAAAAAGAGTAACTCCAAACAGAAGAATGAATAATAGTGGTTTAAAATAAATTTTCATTTCAGAATGGTTTAATATTAATACTTTCATCTACTTGTACAAATCAATCTTTATTTAATTTCTCACCCTACGGTCTTTTATCTTTCCATAATTTAAAATCATCCCAATAAATTTCAAGTGCTTTATCTTCGCTCTTCATATATTCTATTAATTTTTTAGAAGTATATAATTTTAATGGATTAAAATGGGTGACTCCATCCGGATCAGGATCATCTGAATTATGAGTATAATCAACTATATCAAAAATCTTAATCTTTTCGCCATCCTCAGGTTGTATTGTCATGTAAAACCTGCCTCTATTATTGTCACCTTCCTTATAATAATACTCCATAGTGAACCACTCACCAACAGGTACAGGCACCTGTTGATTTACTTCCGACCAAAGGGTGGTATACTTTTGTTTGCCATCTTCAAATAATTCGCAATCCTGCCCATCTATTATGAAATATAAATCACCTTCTTCGGCCTTAGGTTTCCCTATACCCAATGTTATTCTGAATCCATACGGAACCGTTTGGCTCCATGTAATATTATTCCAAAACTCAGCAATGGTCAACCAGTGAATCTTTTCAGGAAAAGAACGTACAGTATTCATATCCTCCGGCAGATACATTTTAACCGACTGATAAAATTCCTTTAATCCTGTTGCAGCACCATATAAATTAGCCTGTATTCTTCCTTTGGAGCCACCAACATTAGAATCATTTAGCCTAAACCACAGGACATGATTGTCCGGATTACCAGGTTCCCGGATTATTTTTGCAATTCGTTGAGTTGAATCACCACCCTGGTATTGAATATTAAAGTTCCCCACCAGTGGATTTTCGTCCAAATCCTTAACCCAATCATTTTTAGCATCATAAAAATTATCTTTCCCTGTAATATCCTCATCAGAACCGCGTGGCACTATTTTAGAATCAGGTTCAAATCCGGATTGAAATATTAATTCTCCTTTTACGGATTCCTCTTCTTTTTCCTGCCCACATGATGCCACTCCAAAAACTATTAACAGGATTATGAAAAATTTACTCATTGCCGGCTTTTGAAAAAAGTTATTATTATTTGCTACTTACTATTTAAACTGCAACTACATCCCAGCCAACCGGACTTTTATTGCAGTATTACCATTTTTAACGGTCCAGGCAGGTATTTTTATTTCCAGACGTTTCAAACCTTTTATCTGCCGGTCAAGTTCAAGAGGAGCAGGATCAAGTGAAATAACAGATACCATTAGTTCAGGATGCGATAGATTCTCCAGTTTTAATTGCTGTCCATCCTGTTTCAATATTGCACCACCGTCAACTACTTCTACATCAGCAGTAGTAAGCATTTGCCATGTTATTAATTCTGTTTGATCATTTATTGATATTTCATCTTCAATCAGAACAGATACCGGGCTGTCTTTCGTAAATTTTCGTGAAGCTGAAGCCACTAAATCTCCAAGGGTAGAAGACATATCAAAAGTTGCCTGTGGATTGTTTCCTTCTTTAAATTCAGTAAGCGTTACCAATCCCTCGGTACGATGCAATTCATCATTGATGGTTATGGTACTATGCCCATAGTTATTCTTGGTAAGTAAAGTCCAGCGTTCACAGTCCTGACACCTTCCCCATAAATTAAAACCTGTTTTTTCCAGTTCATGATAGCTTTGGTTACCCGGATCAACAGACCATCTGACTCCATTTAATTCAAAAATAAAAGAACCACCATCCATATTTCCATGATTTACCATACCACGACCACCTTTACCTCCAAAATAATAATCATGTGAATCTTTATCATCACCGGTAAATACAACTACAGGATTTGCTCCTTCACCTTTCCATGCCACAGGCACTTTTTCAGCCCCTTTCTCTTCATATTGAGCCAACCACACCAAAGCTGCACCTGCTAATCGTGAAAGTTTACCCATATCCTCAGCAGGCATTAAAAAACGTTCTCTCTCAAAATATGAACTGTTCCCTGTTTTAGTAGCAAACCAAGCCAATGTAATGTCACCCTGTGCACCTCTTTTGTCACCACAATCTGCAAAATTGTAATACCATCCGGAGGGTGCATTCATCAATACTCTGAATGTTGCACTTTCTTTAAAACCTGGATAGTTAAAGTGTCCAAAGTCAGTTCCAAATGCACTTTCTAACATAGCAGCAGTGGTAACAGAAAAACTGGTTCCGTAACTCCAATAGGTAGAACCTTCGGGATAAACTCCGTCAGGCATGTATTCCACCAGCGAATGTGGCAATCCGTCAAGTGCCCTCCAAATTGTTTTAGAAGCAAGTTCAGGATCAACTTCAGCGATTGTGATTGCGGCTGCTATCATACCTCCATTACAAACCTGGTTCCAGTTGTTAGTACCATACGCCCACCCCGGGTTTTTACCATTCTCGGGCCAACTGGGTTTAATTCCCTTCTCTATTAGCGCATTTTTTGCTAAGTCGATCGTAGACTTAGGAAGTTTGCCGGCAGTCCAGTCTAAAGCGATCGCAACTGCCATCGACATTTCAGCAACATCTAAGTAATGGGAAGGATTCCAGTCGGAGAAATTACATACAGCAACAACTTCATCATTAATTCTTTGAAGCACCTTTCGATCCTTCTCAATATGATAAACCATCCCCAGCATATTCATCCGGTACAGCATTTCCCTTGAAACGGATAATAATCTACGGCCTATCTGAATACGCTCCAGGAGTGGTTCATTCTGAATATCGGTTGCATTCAATTGAATCGCCCTATACATATTCTGAGTCACCGGATCACTTTTGAGCTTCTTCTTTAATATTTTATCGGTTTTAGAATTTAAAACCAATCTCGGCAACGACTTTCTAAGATTCTTTTTAAGATACTGTTCGGTGATAGGATTATCGAGTTTTGGCATTTCTTTTTCTTCAGATGCCGGATTACCTGATCCAAATACTGAACCCGCTGATAATACCAACATGCAAATAATTCCCACAAAGAGTTTTGCGTTCATAATAATTTCTTTTTGATTATAACTTATAACTTATTTGTTGTTTCTTTCCATCATGTTCCACTTCAAGCATATAATGTGAAGCACCAGGCTCAGAATCTTCCAATAACCTCACCTTTACATCAGGTATTTTCTGTTCAAAAGGTGCAACTAAAGTTATGAAGCGTAAGTTTTTATTCTCATTTTCTTTTTGAAGATGAAACCCGAAAGCCGGCCGTTTCTCCTTCTTTGTATAAACATACGAAACCCATCCTTCTTCTTCTTCCAAATCGAGTCCGGGTTGTTTCTGAGCACGTACATGCACATTCCAGCCATCAGGATGTGTTGAGGTCACAGAAAATTCATTGCGATTATACACAGGACCACTTATATTTGGTGCCAATTGAAAATGAATAGCTACATTACCTGTTGCATGACCTATGGCCTCATCTATAACCACAAAGAATTTATTATCAATAAATAATATTGCTCTGCGGTGGGAAAGGTTGTCATAACTTCCATTTTCTACCACCAAAATATCAAGGCTATCACCCGGCTGCCACAAAAGAAGTTGGGGATCATATTTTGAATTTAACCCATCCAATGTAAGTGTTTGATGCACCTTCGTTTGTCTAAACCAAGCCCTTCCTTCGGGATTGCCGCTATAGATATAACTTCCTGCATCAGGCATTAAATTCCTTCCACCTGCGTATACATCAAAAGTACCATTATCAGGTTGACTATGCGCTCCGCCATCAGGGCCACATTTTAATACCATACAAATTGCATCTTCGTTCCACCCGCTCCGCATCGAGTAAAGACCACTATAAGGAAAAGCATAAGCTGTAGAATCGGGTTGGTTACCTTCCTGGCCATCTGTAGCCAGGTACATGAAATCTTCTCTTTCATAAAAGTCAGCCCATTCCAGGAATCTTCGTTTATGCTGTCCGGGTGAACCTTCCCAGGCATCGCCAAATTGTACATTCGTACCATTAGGAAGGCCTAATTTTAGCGGAACCTCACACATCTTCTCAATACGATCAAGATATGAAACAGGAAAAGCATCTTCTATCCCATTTAATCGTGCAAGTTCATAAGTTCTCATGAACCAACCAATACACCCCAGATGGTATCCCATGGCAAGTTCCCTTTGATGTCCGTCGGGGTATACCTGTATGTTTATTTCATTATTTAATCTGCGAAATGCTTCATTTCTCCACTTCTCAGCATCAGCAAACTCAGGAAAGGTCATTGCAATAAAAGCCATCCCTTCAGCCTCCATTAAGCCCCAGTTGCTCCTGGTGGTATATTTAGTCATTAAATATTCAGCATGATCGTAACAGCTGTTTAAGAAAGCTACTAAAACCTCAGGAGTGAACGATGGAGAATCAATAAAGCGTTGAAATATCCCTGTCCATCTATAACCACGTATTCCAGCCTCTATTGAACGCCAGGCATATTTATGCTCCTCGTCATTTGGGTTCTTTAGGGTCCAATCAATCAATTGTGCAGCCCATTCCCTGGCATACTTCTCGTCACCGGTCTGCCAATAAGCCCGTCCCATTGATTCCCAAAAACTCATCCTGTTAAGCTGCCATACCCATTCCATGTCAGGTACAGGCCTGGTGTTCCAATTAATATCCTCACCACAAAAATGAGGAGGATAAGCAGGCTGGCCAACGAATATATGTTTTAATGCATTTTCAGCAACTTCAATATCCTTAGCAGAGGCAACATTTCTTATATCATCTCTTCGCAAACTTCTTTCAATAGGATGCTTTACCGAAATTCTATGCTTATAGTATTTTAATAAAGCCCTGGTTGCTTCTTCCGCATTATCTTGTAATTCTTTGACATTCTCCAGACCTGGAGCATTTAAATTTATTCTTGAAAGAAGCAATTCTGAATTTGAATTAAATCTTTGGCCTGTAGCAGTCGACAGAGCTGATAAATAATACAAACAAAAAATTCCTGCTAAATAATACCTCTTGAATTTCATTAGAGTCGTGTAATTCTTCATTTGTTCAATCATGTATTTTTCTTGTTTATAATTATTTATTAGTGTCAGATGAACCTTTTTAAAATGTTTTCATCTTTCTCCCTAACTAATACATTAGGTTCCATTCATATAAACCCATCATTTTAACACCCTGACCACACTTCCATTCAACTCAAACTTAACAGGTCCGGTAGCTGATAAAGAATAATCATTCGATATATTAAACTTTAATTCAGCTGATGCAGTACCATCAATTGATTCAAGCTTCAGATGCTTATATGTAATATGCTTACCTTCGCCTAAATACATTCTTTCTAATTGTCCCTCATCATCAAAGGATACAACTCCAAAATGGCCACTGAAACTCCAATCCTTATCTTTAATATTTACTTCTGTTGAATTCCCCTGAAATATGAGTTGATAGGATCCATCATTATGTTTTACACGTAATACAGTTGTATTTTCATCAGAAAAATCCTTCATTTTTTCAACAGATTGAACAGAATTTTTATCCTTAGTAAAAGAAGGTTCAAAAACAACTACAAATGGATCACTCCAGGCTTCTCTCTCTGCACGAATTGTAAATAACGGCATGGGTATATCATTATAATGACTACCTGCAGTCTTAACCGGTAATGATTTAGCTTTATAGTATGTTTTATTCTGAAGCGCCGGAACAATTGCATTCATATAAATATCGTTTTCATTCCTGTCTCTGGCAGAAAATACTCCCCTCATACTTTCTTCGTAACCCTCCAGCTTTTCCACCTCCGAATAGAACCTGAATCCCGGTTTATCCTTTCCGGTTAAAGGATATTGGCCTGGCTTCATCGCGATTGGATGATTGTTTTTATCCAGAAATTCAAATTTATCTCCTATATTATGGTACACATAATCATTTGAAACTTCATTATCCGATCTGTAAATATCAACATAATATCCGGTACTATCTGATGTACGAACAATAGCCATAGTACGCAGCTGATTTGTATTGGTTGAATGATCAAAATATCTGGTATCAGTAAATGAATAGAATGGTGATACTGCTTTCTCATCAGGCATAGGTTCCATTGCAGCAAGTTCAACCTGCCCGATGTTTTTCCGGCCTGCTCCCCCACTAAAAGGTACAGAGCTGGAAGATCCGGCTGCTACCACTGTATTATGAGCTGCCCACTGACTAAAATAATTTTGATGCAATGGATGTTCATAATTTGGCCCGGTGCCTGCATCGATTCCCATCACTTCACCACTTCCATATAATTCCATCGACATCCCATTACAATGATTATGGTTGTAGCTCGCACCTTGTACTCCATACATAAGTCCATGATTTACATCAGAGCCATTTCTTTGAAGATAAAAGCGTGCGAATTCAAGTTCACCACTCCTCGGCCATGTATAGGTAACATTTTCCGTTTCGGGAAATTCAGGCAGAAAGGTTAACAATCCGAATATTCCGGATTTACTCCGATCATGCATACCATGTTCCAGTAAAGTTTTCATGGCTGCCATCATATTAGGTAGTTCCGGCCAATTATACTTTGCTGCTATAGCAAGGCCTGTCTCTACTGTCTGCGGACTTTGAAAAGCTCTGCCTGTGTCTCCAAAAGCTGAAACCAGCATATTAGGGAACGAATATTTTAACATGGCATAAGTGGCACTAAACAGTTCAGGGAATCGTTTAAAAACCGAATAGCCATTTTTCTCAAGCGCATAAGCAGCATTTACAAGATTTGAAACAGGAAAGTTATGATACCCACCCGGCTCTTTCCAATGACCATCATGAGTAAGCCAATTTTCTACAGTTGAAGCAAGGCTCAAGTGTCCACAAGATCCGTTTATGGTATCGCGCTCAAGAACAAACTGAAGATAATAATCCCGTTTATCCTTATCATCAAGACTTAGAGCAGCGTAAACCAGGGTAGAACTTACCGCTGCATACCAGTTGTTGTTCCAAAATCCTCTGAAAGTCAATGTTGAAGCAAATTTTTCAAATACATTCTGATAATAGCTAAGTTCATATCCTTCTTTCTTCAGGAATGGGTAAACAAAATCATAAGCAAGGATTAAACTTTGATAACGGTTATCACCCAACGTTTGAATATCAAGAAAACCAGTCCGGCAAGCACCTACTATGGGTTCCTGATATGAAGCACCATGCGCCCACTGATCTAATATATCAGCAGCAAAACGTGCATATTTTTCATCGCCTTCAAGCCAGTAGATAACTGCTGCACTCAAGGCAAGGTTATTGATTTCTCCATTTATTGTTGAAACAAACTGTTGAGGGTCAATAAAATCTTTTTGATTGGTTTCTGTGTTTAATGCCCATATATAGCTGGCAGTATCATAAGGCACCAATTCTTCAATAGAAGGCCTTATATAAGAGGCTCCACTTTCTGTAACGGGATTTCTTTTGTGCGTTGATACCCGAACGGTAGGAACGGGAGCGTCGCCTGAATAATTAACCAGATAATGCCCGTTGCCATTATCGTAAGCATGTGTATAACGTTTACCTTCTACCCTGTTCATCAGATAACGACTTAAAATCCATTCCGGGTCGTTCTGATGACGTTCTACATAGGGTTTTACTTTTGTATAATGTTCTTCATATATTTTTTGAGCCCAGGCCTGCTCTTGAATCTTTTCTAATACAGCTTCTTTTTCAGAATTATTTACCAGGATGTGGGGAAAACCAGCCTGAGCATTACAATTTAACCCAAATATCTGAATAGAAAATAAAAATAAAAAAATATATTTCATAGAAAGTAGGATTATTGATGAAATGAAAAAAAGATTGATAAGATTAAAAAAAAGATCCACTGCACCAAAAATATTGGTACAATGGATCTTACTATAGTTTAAATATTTCTATTCAACTGTATACCTTTTCACACTTATAGTCATTGTACCTTCTGAATTATTTACTTCATTCACATATATGAACGCCCGGTACAAACCATCTACAGTTTCAACCCATGCTCCTGATTCTGCTCTTAAATTAAT
>DASRQG010000169.1:0-4734 GCA_035645995.1 Mariniphaga sp.
GATATTACCAAACCGGATTGGGACCGGATCAGATGCAGTTCCTTATAAATGAAATTAACCGGCTTGATAAAAATCAGCTTCTCGTAATATTGGCACACATTCCTTATGAAGGATCTACTGATTGGTTGGATAATTCAGAGAAACTGGCTTTCTATGAAGTGTTGGCCAGCCATTCCAATAGCGTTACACTTGTTGCACATACACACCGGCATTATCATCATTTCATTGATGGAGAATATGGGTATCCGGGCCGGGATCCACATCATATGATTAGTGTTGGAACTGTTTGTGGTGCCTGGTGGACAGGTGCACCCAATGAATTTGGAATTCCTCATACAATGATGTCGGACGGCACTCCAAACGGTTATGCTTTCCTGCATATCAATGATAACGACTGGAAACTGAATTGGAAAACTGCGGGTGTGTCAGAGAATGTTCAGATGCACATTGATGCTCCTGATGTTGTTGCATCTGAAATAAATGTGCCCATTAAGGTAACTGCAAACATATACAATGCTTTGCCTGATGCACAGGTGAGAATGAAGATCGGTGATAAAAATGAATGGATAGAAATGAAGCGCGTACCACAAAAAGATCCGGTAAGATTGGCTGAAAAGGAAAAAGAAAAACAATTGGGCGATGTTCCATGGCGGAAAATGGGTGGAGATGCAGATTCAGAACACATATGGGAGGCAAACTTTAATGGGAGGCTTGAGCCCGGTGTACATGCCATACAAGTTTCATCAATCGATCGTTGGTATGATTATGAGGGAACCAAACTGATTCATGTAAAGTAGTGTCAGATGTCAAAATACCATATTCTTTTGACAACATTGTTGTAGATTTGTGAAGGAATTTGATGTTATTTTGATGGAATATTGATCTTCGGGAGTTAATTCCTAAGAAAAACACCGGGAGCAGTTGATGAAGTTTAAAATATACAAGCCAGATGAACCGGATGTAATTATGTGGTATCATTAAAGGCTCTGTAAGTTTTTGTAGCGGTTAAATTTTTCGTGGAATTAATTGGCTCTGGTAATGCTGAAATGTAATTCGACACTATAAAATAAACAAGGGAAATAAGATGAAATATTTGCTGTTGATTTTTGTTCTGTTTCTGAATTCATGCTTGCTTGAACCTCAGGAAAATGCGAACGATCAACCTGAATCTTTCGAATTTGCTTTTTTGACCGATATTCACATCAGGCCTGACATGAATGCTCCAAAAGGATTTCAGATGGCTATTGATGCAGTTAACAAACTGAACCCCGATTTTGTACTTACAGGGGGCGACTTGATATTTGATGCACTAAGGGGAAACAAATCACGCAGCGATTCTTTGTTTGTGTTGTATAAAAATATGGTTCAACAGTTCAATATGCCCATATACCATTGCCTGGGAAATCATGATCTATTTGCTATCTATGAAGAAAGTCCTGAAGATAAAAATCACCCCGATTATAAGTACGGGATGTTTGAAAGACACCTGGGGAATAGTTATTATTCATTCGATCATAAAGGATGGCATTTCATAGTGCTAAATTCATTGGACGTTACTGACGATAAACGGTATCGTGGTTCTATAAATGAGTTGCAGATGAAGTGGTTGAAAAACAATCTTGAACGTGTCGATAAGTCAACCCCTATAGTAGTAGTAACATATATTTTTTTAATAACAACCTGGCAGTTTGTAAACGGTGGAAGTGGAACACGCACAGTAGATAATTCTGCTGAAGTCTTTCAGGTGTTCGAGGATTATAATCTTAAGTTGGTACTGCAAGGCCATATTCATTGGACTGAATCCGGAATTGTGAACAACAGGTTTCAATTCATTACAGGTGGTTCTATTGCTGGGAATGGATGGAAAGGACGCAGGCATAATACCCGTGAAGGGTTTGTGTATGTTAAAGTAAAAGATGATGACGTTAAATGGCAATATGTGGATCATGGATGGGAAAAAGAACGGCTTGAGATGCAGGTTCAGTTTAATTAAAAAGAAAACATTGCTTAAATGGTTCTTATTTATTATTTTTTTGGGCTTTTAGACGAATTAAACAAAGATGAAAAAAACCTCCTTAAATGATATTGCCCTGCGGTTGGGAGTTTCCCGAACACTGGTATCATTGGTGCTGAATGGGAAGGGACGGGAGCACCGCATTAGTGAAGCTGTTTGTAAGAAAGTAATAGCAGCTGCCAAAGAAATGAACTATCAGCCCAATCAAATTGCCAAAGGTTTAAGAACCGGAAAAACAAATACTATTGGTCTTATCATTGCCGATATTGCCAATCCCTTTTTTGGTAAATTAGGACGAGAGATTGAAAATGAAGCTGCCGAATATGGTTATAGAATTATCTTTTGTAGTTCCGATGAAAAGTTTGAAAAATCAGATCAGCAAATAAAAATGCTTTTGCAGGGGCAGGTTGACGGACTAATTATTTCACCACCAGCGGGGAGTGAAGCCCAAATCAGGGAACTTGAAAAAAGAAGGATGCCTTATGTGTTGATTGATCGTTATTTTCCGGAAATAGATTCAGATTATGTAGGAATAGATAACTTTATAGCCGCTTATGAGGCCACAAAATACTTAATAAACAGCGGCTATAAAAAAATTGCCTGTATCACCATCAACAATGAACTTGTGAATATGAAGCAGCGACTGGAGGGATATAAAAAAGCAATTACTGATTCTGAATTAGAAGTTGATGAGCAGTTGATCAAAATCTTACCATTCTCACATGAAAAGGATGATTTCGAATTGGCAATTAGAGAATTGACTGTTTCCGGGGATATGAAAGCTGATTCTGTATTTTTCACAACTAGTAAAGCAGGTATCATTGGGCTTGAATGTCTTTATTCATTGCATCTGTCTATTCCGGACGATATTGCCGTTATCAGTTTTGATGATCCTGATGCCTATCGGATAAGCAATCCACCAATTACTGCTGTGGCACAACCTCTAAAGGAGATTGGTTCACGCTCCGTTCATTTATTATTGAAAAAAATGAATGGAGGTAATTTTAAATCAGCTGAAAAGGTTATTTTGAAGGGGAATTTGCATGTCAGAAAATCAGTGTAAATTTTTTTGACTCTATAGCTAAAACGATTTAACAGGATGATATAATGGACGAAAAGAATAAATATTATCTGGGGATTGATATAGGAGGAACAAAGTGTGCTGTCGTACTGGGGGACCAAAATTTTAATATTCTAAAAAAGTTTCAGTTCGATACACGCACACAGGATCGTTCGTGGCAATTTGTTATGGAGGAGTTTTTCAATGTGATTAATAAGATTATTCACAATCATCCCGGGATTGATATCCACAGGATTGGGATAAGCTGCGGCGGTCCATTGGATTCCACGAAGGGTATGATTTATTCTCCGCCTAATTTACCCGGATGGGATGAAGTTCCAATTGTTGAAGTGTTTCGCAACCGGTATAACATTCCTGCTGCTGTTCAAAACGATGCCAATGCATGTGCACTTGCAGAATGGTTAATGGGAGCAGGTAAAGGTACAAGTAATATGATATTCCTGACATTTGGAACAGGAATGGGGGCAGGATTGATTTTAAATGGTAGGCTGTATAGTGGTACAAATGATTTGGGTGGAGAAGCCGGGCATATCAGGCTGGCTGAAAAGGGGCCCGTAGGATTCGGAAAAGCTGGTTCATTTGAAGGTTTTTGTAGTGGTGGAGGTATTGCTCAACTGGCAAAATCATTAGTCTCGGAAAAACTAAAACAGGGAATTACTGTTGGTTTTTGTCCTGAACCAAAACATCTTGATCAGTTGAATGCTAAAATAGTTGCAGGAGCTGCTGCTAAAGGGGATAAAACAGCTGTTGAAATAATTGAAATGTCAGCTGCTTATTTAGGGAAAGGGCTTGCAGTTTTGATAGATATACTTAATCCTGAATGTATCGTCATAGGTAGCATCTATGCCAGGAATGTCCAATTGTTTAAGCCACAAATGGAGCGAACGCTAAAAGAAGAAGCAATTCCTGCTGCTCTGGAGGTATGTGCCATTAAGCCCGCCGAATTGGGTGATTCTATTGGCGATTATGCAGCTTTATGTGTGGCAGTGTATGATGAAATGTTTAACAAGTAAATTTTTGAGTATGAAGAACCGGAATCTACTGTTCCAAAACAGAAAGGAATTTGCCTATCTCGAAAAGCCTGTAGAGCAGTCTGTACAAATTATTGCTGAAGCTTATAAAAATGGGCGGAAACTTTTAATTTGCGGAAATGGAGGCAGCAGCTCCGACAGTGACCATATTGTAGGAGAGCTGATGAAATCTTTTGAAAGGTTGCGGCCGTTAGAAGCTTCTGTTCAGGAAAAATTAAGAGAATTGTATGGTGAACGGGGCGCAATACTGGCAACAAGCCTTCAGAAAGGTATTCCGGCTATTTCTCTTTCAGCGCATACCAGCCTGATCACTGCGATAGCGAATGATATTGGCGGAGATTTTATTTTTGCCCAACAGGTAGTCGGTTACGGGAAGCCGGGTGATGTATTACTGGCGATCAGCACTTCAGGGAATTCACAAAATATAATGGATGCTATTTTTATCGCAAAAGCTATAGGAATGACGACAATAGGTTTGACAGGCGAAACAGGTGGGAACATGAAAAAGCATTGCGATGTGCTTATTAATGTCCCTGCTCAAAACACTGCAACAATACAGGAATTTCACCTTCCGGTTTTTCATTTTATCTGCCGAAGTGTTGAAAATG
>DASRQG010000170.1:0-12859 GCA_035645995.1 Mariniphaga sp.
ATGGATTAGCCGACCGCGGAGAACTAAAACCCGGGTTACGTGCTGACCTTATATTGTTTTCTTTGAAAGAGGGAAATATGAATATACTTCAAACCATAGTTGAAGGAGAAATTGTATACGAAGAACAGTGAAAAGAATAAATTGAAATATCTTTCCGCTTCGTTTATAACTTTACTTATAATTTTATAAATTGCCAAAGATTATAAACTGATAATAAAGCATAAGACTTATGAAACGACGTGACTTCATATCTGCAACAGCCGGGATTGCAGCCGGCACTTCCCTAATAGCAAATCCTGTTGGAGCAGCGATTACACAACAGAATAAAAAAAGAGTAGTGTTAGTTGGTACCGGAAGCCGGGGAACTAGTTTCTGGGGTAAACGAATTGTTGACAATTATAGTGATATAGTAACTTTTGTGGGATTATGTGATATCAACCCCGGAAGGCTTGAATTGGCAAAAAAATATATGGGTATAGATTGTCCGGTTTTCACCGATTTTGATCAGATGATTGATCAAACAAAACCCGAATTGATCATAGTAACTACTATGGACTCCAATCACGACGAATTCATTATAAAAGGACTTGAATACGGAGTTGATGTTCTGACCGAGAAACCTTTAACAACTGATGAAGTTAAATGCCAGGCAATTCTGGATGCTGAAAAAAGAACCGGTAAAAAATGCATCGTCGGGTTCAATGTCCGATATGCTACTTTACCAACAGCACTTAAGGAATTTTTGATTACCGATCCGGTTGGAAAGATAACTTCTGTTGATTTTCATTGGTATCTGAACACCTACCATGGAGCATCCTATTTTAGAAGATGGCATGGCGAAAAAGATAAAGGGGGGACTTTGTTAGTGCATAAGGCGACACATCATTTTGATATGCTGAATTGGCTGGTTGATTCGGATCCGGTTGAAATTACTGCCTATGGTGACCTGGAACATTATGGAAAAAATAACTCATTCAGAGGTGCAAATTGCAGAAACTGCGCATATACTGACAAATGTAACTTCTATTGGGATATAACACAAGATAAACGCTCAATGGAACTTTATGTAGCCAATGAAAAATACGATGGTTATATTCGTGATAATTGTTTATGGAGGGATGAGATAGATATTTACGATAAAATGTCACTTCAAATTAAATATGCCAACAATATTATAGCCAATTATTCTCTCACAACCTATTCACCATATGAAAGATGGCGAATCGCATTCAACGGGAAAAATGGACGAGTAGAATCATGGACAGGCATCCCTTGGCGTGCCCAGGAGAAAATTAACCAGGCCGGCCTACATGCAGCAGAAATGAATCAGGAAAACCGGGGGTCAGTTGATTATGATGAAATTATGGTGATGAATAATTTTAATCCGGAATATAAAATAATAAAGGTTGAATCGGCCAGAGGCGGACATGGAGGTGGTGATGCCAGATTACAGGATAAAATCTTCAGGTATCCCGACATGCCGGATCCGTTAAATCATGCAGCAGGAACCAGAGAAGGTGCAATGTCATGTTTGATAGGTATTGCTGCCAGAATATCTATAGAAGAAAACAGGCCTGTAAGGATAGAAGATTTAGTTGATCTGAACTCCCACCCTTTTATCTGAACATACGATACAATATAACATACATTGAATTAAATCGAAAACCAGTTGTTGTGGGGAATCAGTTTCAGGACATCTGGTTTTTGTCATTGTTAACTATAATGTCTCTCATCCCGACAAATAATTTTACCGATACTCCTTAACCTCACCATATCATATCAAAAACACATAATATCAACATAAAAAAATGCCTGAATCCTATTTGAATGAATTTTTTTCTCAAAATGAAACACAAATTTTCATATTGGGATAAAATTCCTTTGCTAATGAAATAAATATTTCAAAACTTATGCTCACTTTATAAGACCAAATTAAATCCTCAAATTTTTAATTCTATTTTTTTATTATCTGTATTAAAATCAGGTAATAGCTCTAATGGATTGCAATCCATTAATCTTTCTTAAGAGAGAATTATGTGCCATTTGTCTTTATTAAACTACTAAAGTTATAAAACATGAGAGGAGGATAATGTTCTTCTAAAAAAATCATGTAGTCATGAGCCTCCATAATTCATTTTAATAATCGAGCCTGATTCGTAAACTATTTTTTTTGAATACGAATCCTATCTTTTTTATTACTTTTTTTTAAACCTGCATGTTTCTGTAATCACAAAAAGAGATTATAATCAAAACATGCAAGTTCAAGCCTGTTGAAATAATCATTTTGTATGAAATGAGCATATAATATTTATTCTTAGAAGGTAATGAAGAATAGTTGTGCCATTTTCATATGACAACTTTAAACAATTAATTACTTATGAATTCTATAAAATTTTCATTTTGTCTATTTTTCTTATCTCTTACCTGCGTATTAGCCAAATCACAAAATGCAAGTGTTGAATATTCTATGATTGATATAGATAAACCAATTATTACAGGAAACATTTATGCCGCAGACAAAGTGTGGTGTGATAAATATGGCATTTCTCCGAGTGGTCGAAAAGTTCATTATTATAATGAAACTGATAAAGCTTTATATTTAGAATTTACATTTGCACCTCTTGATTATTACAATTTGGTAGTAGATGAAATTTCTTTTCATTTAAGAACCAGAGAATATTCAGCTGAATTTGAGGTTCGTTTTCTTTTACATAGTAATTCTCAGGAAACAATCATTGGTGGGAGTTTATTTGATAATTCAAAAGATGCAATATTTACATTTTCTGATTTAAACATTACAGTTCCCTGTCAGGACACTTTGTATATCAGGCTTTATCCTTTTAAGGAAGTAAGTGACACAAACCTCCATCATGAAACTTACACCACTGATTTTAATCTGAAAGCATTTACTCAACTAACCTCTCCGCCTGCAGCTATCTCTTATTCCAAAAATAACTGGTGTATAGGAGAAGATTCTGCCATTCCTGAAATTACAGGAGATAGCGAAGGTACTTTTTCATCAACTTCAGGATTAGTTATTGATCCATCAACCGGTGCTATAGATATAAATAACAGTTCTCCGGGAAACTATACCGTTAGCTATACTATTGCAAATGGATTCATTGCCACATCTGAGATAATAATTGACGAAACTCCGGAATGTATTATCTCAGGAGTAGACAAGGTATGCCCATCAACATTTCAAACATATACAGCACCTGAAGGTATGGAAAATTACACATGGGCGGTGACAGGAAATGCTTCAATAGTCGGGAACAACAATGAGCAAATGGTAACATTGGAAACAGGAACTTCATGCAGTACCACTTTTGAATTATCATTAACTATACAGAAAGAATCCGGATGTAATAACACCTGTTCCAAACAGGTTATTATTTCTGAACCAGATCCACTGGAATTAACAGTACCTGATGATTTATACACGCTCCCTTGTGATGAATGTGAAAATCTGGAAGAAGAATTTGAAGAATGGTTAAATCAGGCCACTATGTATGGTGGGTGCAATTCCAGCCTTCACCTTTCAACTGAAGGCGATATACCAATAGTACCACCCGAATGCGGCAATAGCATTACCTTAATCTGGACTGCAAGTGGTGATTGCGGATCAGAAATCTCAAAAACAGCCACCTTTACAGTTCCTGATCAGAAACCCATAATAGTATTAAATGGTAATGAGGAGGTGATACTTTGTTTGAATGATAGTTATATTGAACCGGGTGCAACAATTGTAAATAATCCTGAATTGGATGACAGACTGATTATTGATGGTGAAGTTGACACATCAGTTCCGGGGGTATATCATATTAAATACAATATCACAGACGACTTGGGTCTTGCTGCTGATGAAGTAGTCAGAACTGTTATTGTAAACGAAATGCCTGCAGCTTATTTACGTGGCTCCGGATGCTCAAACGGGGAAACAGAATTATTTGTATCGCTTAAAGGAATTGCCCCCTGGAACTTTATATGGACCGATGGGGAAAATGAATTTCATGAGCGTACCTCAATTTCTCCCGTTAAAATATCAACCCCGCTAACGGCAAATACAATCAGTATTATTTCAGTAACAGATGCAACCGGATGTACCAATAATAATATTACTGAAGCAGTTGTACTATCTGGCCCAGTAACTTCCTTACCTGAATTAACAAGTTGCCCTGATACTGAAATTACAATACCTATAACAGTGCAAAACTTAAACGAAGTCAGAGACATTTCCTTAACCCTGGAATATGATCGGTATACAATGCAATATACAGGATACGAGATAGTAGATTTGGAGATTACCGAGGGATTGATGATAAATGATGTTGCGCAAAAAGAATCCAATATAATCAGGATTTCATATTCCGGGGCTTACAACCTAAATTCTCAGGAAGACAGGGTGGTTTTGCTAAATTTAAAATTTCATTATTCAGGTGGCAGTACTCTCCTGAAATGGATCAATGAAGAAGATGAGGATTGTGAGTATAGTTATTCACTTGTAACCAATGATACGGAATTTGATTTTGAATATGGAACATTCTGTGACAATCCATCCGAAGAATATTATATAAATGGTTCTGTTACGCAACTCCCGGGATGTGGAACACAAATTATGTCTATCCCGGATATCAGCACCCTCACCAATTCACCTGCCATAATTCCAGTTATTGTTGACTTTCCCTCAATAAATGAAGAGGAAGTAGGACCGGAAGTTATTACCTCCATTAAACTTATTTCAAATACAGCAGAATTCCCCACCGGAACCCGAATAAATGACATCCGGCAAAATGGAATTTCCATACTCAATACACCCTATAATATTGGAGGTAAAACAGAAATCAGATTAAATGATATTCCAGGTATAGAAGCAACTCCGTTAATTAATTATTCAGACCAACAAGTTGAATGGAAAATATTTATAGATGGAATTATAACACCCGTAGTTTTATCTGCTGATGCTGAAATTATCGTATATAACAATCTTCAGGAACCCACAACTTTAAATTCAAAAACTTTTACAATTAACTTTAATAACAACACATTAGAAGTACCAGAATCTGTAACTGTTTGTAGTGATGAACCAATAGTATTAGACGCCAATTTTGAATTTCCATTAATCGAAAATTTAAGTCCGGAAATTAAAACAGATGGTATCATCAAATCAAATGCTTTTTTTACTGCAGGTACTATAATAAATTGGAGCCACAAGGCTGATCAGGGTAGCTATATTTTTGAAAAAGATACAAGTACTATTACTTTTTCATCATTACTTAATGAATCACCCAAACCTCTTCAAGATTATTCAGGGATGGAAGAATGGCATTTTGAAATAAACAATCACAGATTACAATCTGAAGCATTGCTAGCAATAGAAGGTATTGCTAAACTGGCAGACACAACCTATACATTTGTCTCAGAAAACATTACAGTAATAGTGCACCAACAACCCGAAGTGGAACTATTTATAAATGGTGAATCATTTTCCACTGGTAGTGAAACCTCATTTTGCAATGATGACCTTATTTCTATTGAATTAGGTAATCTTATATATGGAACAGGGCCAATAGATATTGAATGGGAAGTTTATATGACTGATAGTAATATTCCGGATGCAACATTGTCTGGTAGTGCAACTAATGTTTCTTCCGGTTTTTCTTTTTTAAATAGTAAACTGAATCCGGGAATATACAATTTTAAAATCACAAATCTAACAGACTACAATAGCTGCAGTGCATTAGAAGCAGATTTATTTTCGGCCACAATAACTATTAATCACCTTCCTGAAGTTATTATTACTTCAAACAAAACAATCTGTAATGGTACAGCAACCGGCTCAATAATATTTACACCGTCAGATGAAAATTCATCCTATAATTATTCCCTGGAACCGGGAGGATATCTTGTTGAAAATCACACTGGCGCGTGTACTTTTCAAGGTTTAGTTGCAGGAGAATATTCTTATAATATAACTGAAGCTGAATCCGATTGTAATCTCACGGGAATTGTCTTAATTGAAGAATCAGAAGCCATCCATTTAACTGGAAATGTAAGATATTATCATCAGGTAAATTATCCATTAGATAATGTTACTATAGAAATACGGGAGCCTTCGACAGGAGACCTTAAAACTTCAGCAATTACCGATCAGGAGGGCAACTACTCATTTGAAAACATATGCCCGGGACACTATGAAGTGACCTTTTCAACCAATTTAAGAACGGGAGGCATAAACACTACAGATGCCGGTCAGGTAAATGCCTGGAATATATCTCGAACAGAAGAAAATTATCCGGCAATAGAAAAAGTTCGATTTCTGGCAGGAGATGTAATTACTGAAGCTGTGGGCGAAGATTTAAGGATTAATGCAAATGATGCTTCGTTGATACAAGAACACTTTGTAACGTTTGGAAACCCTTCAATAGCATTTGATAATAATTGGGAGTTTTGGAAAACCGGTGAAACAGTAAATTCACAGCCACAGCCTGATCAAAACATGGTAATAGAAATTACAAACGAACAGCCGGAATTTATTATTAATTTCTTTGGTCTTGTGAATGGAGATTTTAATTCCAGCTACATAAACACCGACGGGTTAAAATCTTCAACAGTCTCCGGCTGCAATATTATACTTAATGAAGGAGAAAAAATCACCGTTACAAACGACACAATCATAGAAATTCCTATAAAGGTCATCCATCCAATCAATGTAGGGGCGATGTCACTCATATTTAACTATCCTCAAGATGATGTCTTTATTGAAGATGTGTATCTAAATGATCGATTAAATAATGAAGTTTTTTATAATACCTCAGGAGATTTACTACGCATTAGCTGGTATTCAGAAAATCCGCTGAATCTCACTAATGGAGATACCTTAATTAATATAAGTGTCAGGACTAATGCCGGTGGTAACAGCAATAACAGTTTATTCTTAAAATTGATAAATGATCCTCTTGTAGAACTGGCAGATGAATCATACAATGTCATTCCCGAAGCTGCTTTTAACATGAACGGGATAAAAATTGAATCAAGTGCAAAAACAGATCTACTTTTAAAATGTTATCCAAATCCTTATAATGATCAGGCAACAATAGAATATGTATTGCCGGATGAAGGAAATGTATTTATGGAAGTAGTTGGCATGCACGGAAACCGAGTCGGAATTCTTGTAAACGAAACACAAAATGCCGGAAAACATAATATTTTACTTAATAATATTCAATTCAATCCGGGAGTTTATCAACTAACCATCAGATTTACTGATTTAGATGGAAATCAAATTCACCAATCGATTAGAATAATAAAGAATTAATTTATTAATGGAGCAGGCAACAATGCCTGCTCCAACTTGATCCAATTTATACGAAGATGAAACTTTTGTATAAAAGATTACAACTCATTTTTATTTTTCTCATTTCAATGCACTGTGGAATTAGCGCTTCCTCAATTAATTCACCTGTTTTAACCATTGAATCTGAAACTACCACACATTCGTCTGTCACTATATCTGTAACTGCATGTAACTTCAGCAATATCAGAGCGGGTGATTTAATGATAGAGTATGACCCTGCAATTGCAATAGTTACAACAATAATTAAGAAACCCAATCTAAAAGGAACATTTCAATTCAATTTATCGGAGCCGGGTAAAATTAAAATTGGATGGTATGCCTATCCTGCTGTTACACTAGACGCAGGTACTGCTTTATTTGATATCAACTTTGAAAGAAAAAATCATGGAACCTCCATCGTTTCATTCGAAACAACAAATAATTACAATTGTCAATTTTATAATTACAATTTCAAAAAATTAAATGATAACCCATCTCACCAATTTTATAAATCCGGTTCCATAACATTTAAATATAAAAACAATACTCCTACTCTTAAAATAGAATCAGTCATTCATCCGGAAGGATGTAATGGAATGGGTAAAATAATTTTATATGGCACAGATATTCCTGATGGTGAATACTTAATATATTATGACGGGGGAAATTTCGAAAATATTAAATTTATATCCGGTATTGGAACAATTGAAGCTTCGGCAGGCACATATAATAATTTAAGATTAACCTCTAATAATCAACCCAATCCTACGGGTTTGAATGCTCATTTGAAGAACCCCTGTGAACCGGCTGCCCCGATAATACAAAAAATCACGCAACCCGATTGCGATAAAGCATTGGGAAGTATTACGCTCACAGGATTACCAAATGGAATCTGGACCCTATTCCCGGGAAATATTACAGGTAATGAATCTACAATTGAATTAAATAATCTTCCTTCAGGAAAATATCATTTTTACGTCATAAACGAAGCAGGTTGCACTTCAGGTTCATCAAAAGAAGTTATAATTGAAGGTCCCCCTGCAATCCCCACTCCAACCATAAAAGCCAACGGGCCTACTCACCTCTGCAGTGGAGAAGAAATAATTCTCACCGCCAGTGAGGCTTCATCTTATTGTTGGTCAACCGGCGATACAACCCGAAGTATTACAATTTCAGCTCCAGGCAGTTATATTGTTTCTGTGCACAACGAACATGGTTGTACCGGAATTTCAGAACCAATATTAATATCCGTAATAGATCCATTGAAAGTGGAAGTTTATTTGAAGCATGACACAACAACAGTTGAAGAAGGTCGCGAAATTACAATCACGGCTATTACCAATGAAGCTGTCTCAGCCATATATTCCTGGTATCTGAACGATAAACTGGTTTATAAAGATACTAATCCTAATATGACTTACCTCCCGTCAAATGAAGATGAAATCTATGTAAAACTCAATGTTTTTGATGCATGTGTGATAGAAGATGAGGTGCAGTCCAATACAATCAAATTAAAAGTTGAAGGCGTAACTTCTAACAAATATATCAATCAAATATCCACACAAATAAAGCTGCTGTGTTATCCAAATCCATTTTCCAGTACTGCTAAACTTACATATTCAATACCTTTAGAAGGAGTGGTTAATATTAGTCTAACAGGAATTAATGGGTTAAAAGAAAGCTTATTATCCAATCAATTTTTAAATGCAGGCAACCATGAATTAGAAATTTTTGGCAGCAGGATTCCACCGGGAATCTATATTCTGATGTTATCTTTTAATGAAAAAGATCACATAAAGATTCGAAAATATATCAAAGTTCTAAAGCAGTAAACAGAAATGAAGATTAGCTGATTCATTTCTCCAAAATTAATTCTTTAAAATCATTAAAAATTAATTTCATTAAAATACTGATTATCACAACTAAAGAAACAACTTTTAAAATATTTTAAATATTCATCATCATGTAGTAAAAAAAATTTATTTAAATTTCGGCCAATTAAACTAATGTTGATATTTTAAAACACTGACAATATGCTAAACGAAATCCACTCCTTATATTTATTCCCAAATATTAATCTGGATTATTATTTTCAAACCAAGATCTTCATGAACAGCAAAAGGAATAACATACTCCACATTTACAGTTTTCTCATTACAGGAGGTATATCAGATCAGCAACCTCAGCCGGTACCTCACGTCACTTCAGCATTCGAAGTACTCAATCGGATGTAACACCGGATATACATAGTTATAATTATTAAAGGTTAAAAGATGCATACTTATCACTACCCTTAATACCCTTACAACAGCCTGTTGCACTTGATATGGCAAATAAGAATCAATTTATCAACATATTAACTTATAACATTATAGAACCAGAATGGACATTTTAAATTAAATTTTTATGGACAGATTTTTAAAAAAAAGAAAGCAAATGAAAAGCATGGTCTTTTTCATGTTATTAGTGCTGATATCATGGAATTCATATTCCCAGGATATCGCAGTTCAGGGAAAAGTATCAGATGCCGCCGGAGAACCCTTAATTGGGGTCAATGTAGTGGAGGCAGGTACTTTAAATGGTACAATCACTGACGTCAATGGGGGATTTACTCTTAAAGTTTCAGATAGTAATGCTACGCTGAAACTTACCTACATCGGGTATGAACCTCAAACGTTGGAATTGGCAGGAAGATCTCAGGTAGACATTGTAATGCAGGAATCAACCAGTGAACTGGATGAAGTGGTTGTGGTAGGTTATGGAACTCAAAAGAAAGTCACAATTACCGGATCAGTAGATGCAATTGCAGGTGAGGAAATTCAAAACAGATCGGCAGTTTTAGTAAGTGACTTAATTAAGGGCGCTTCTCCCAACCTGAACATTACTATGGGTATGCGAGGTGGAGAGCCGGGAGCCACTTCAAGCTGGAACATCAGAGGACTGGGGTCTATTAGTGCGAACGCTTCTCCTTTAATTCTTGTTGATGGAGTGGAGGTTAACATTAACAATATTGATCCCGAAACCATCGAAAGCATTTCTGTATTGAAAGATGCTTCTGCATCCGCTATTTATGGTTCCAGGGCTCCGTTTGGTGTGGTACTTATTACCACTAAGAAAGGGACAGAAGGAAAGGTGAACATAGAATATACGAACAACGTATCAATGAATTCACCAATAGGAGTACCTGATTTTGTAGATGCACTTACATGGGCTACAGCCTACAATCAGGCTAATGCGAATGCAGGAATTGCATCCCCGGTTTATAGTGATGAACAGATGGAAAGGATTAAAGGCTATTTAGACGGAACATTTCCCTATGAGTATGACCCTGAAAATCCTGTAACAAATATTTGGGCAGGAAGACGTATTGGTAATGCCAATTATAACTGGCCAAAGGAACTGCTTGCTGATTATTCAGTAAACCATAAACACCATTTAAATCTTTCAGGAGGTACAGAAAGAACCAACTATTTTTTGTCAGGGGGTTATGTAAGCCAGGATGGTATTTACAGATATGCCTATGACAACTATAGCAGGGTAAATCTACTTTCAAACGTGAATTCACAGGTAACCGATTGGCTGAATGTCAGAACGAGTATTAAATACGCCAAAGGAATGTCTGACTATCCTGTAGGACAAACTACAGTAGGCCGTGAGCACATGATTGGTGAAATGCTGACATTCGCACCCATGATGCCTAAGTATAATATCAATGGAAGCATTCAGAGCCCGCTTCTAAGGTGGCAACAGGATTCAGGAAGAGATAAATGGCAGTCAACTGATTTTTCGGCTAATTTTGGTGCAGATATTGAACCTGTTAAAGGTTGGGTAACCAGTTTCTCATACAACCATAATGCTATCAATGCCAGGAGCTTCTCTCATCCTAAACCGGTAATGGTTGAATTGGGTGACGGCTCTTTCGGAAATGTTGGGAAACCTTCATCAAGCTGGGGAGTTGGATATAACACAACCGGTTATACTTTAATTAATGCCATCACTTCCTATCAGGCAAATTTGGGAGATCATTACTTTAACGGATTGGTAGGATATGAACAGGAGGACAGGAATTATTCCTCTATTTCAGCAACAGGCACCGGGCTTATAACCGATGAAGTACCTTCTTTAAAGACAGCTCTGGGAGAAAAAAGTGTTTCTGATGCAATGAACCACTGGGCCACTCAAGGTGTATTCGGAAGATTGAACTATAATTATAAAGAAAAATACCTGTTTGAATTTAGTGCCAGGTATAATGGTTCGTCACGTTTCTCTGCTGATACACGTTGGGGCTTCTTCCCATCAGCATCTGTTGGTTATGCTATTTCAAATGAAAACTTCTGGCAACCTATTGAACCCATTATTAACACTTTTAAAGTCAGGGCTTCTTACGGTTCACTCGGAAACCAAAACGTAGGCTTGTATTCTTATCTTACTACTATGGGTGTTGGTGCAGAACTCAACTGGATTATTGACGGACAAAGGCCACAATATGTAAATCCTCCCGGTATTGTTAGTAGTGACCTTACCTGGGAAACCATTACAACTGCAAATGTTGGATTTGATGCAGGGTTCATAAACAACAGGTTACAAGTTGTATTCGATATGTATGAACGTATCACAACCAACATGTTGGGGCCTGCTGAAACACTTCCATATCCGTTAGGTGTAAGTGCACCACAACGTAACAATGCTGAATTATCCAACAGAGGATTTGAGCTGGTACTCACCTGGAGAGACAGGGTAACTTCAGATTTCTCTTATGATGCAAAAGTAAGTATAGGTGATTCAAAAGCTACAATCCTGGAATACTATAATGAAAAAGAAATTATTGACACATGGTATCCGGGCAAAGTAGTTGGAGAAATTTGGGGTTATACCACTGATGGAATTATTCAGGAAGTTGGAGAAGAGATGCCTGATCAATCTAAATTTTACTCTAAATGGGGGCCTGGTGATATTAAGTACAAAAACCTGACTGAGGGTGACAATAAAATTGATGACGGAACTCGTACAATTAATGATCATGGTGATTTAACCGTTATCGGAAATACAACCCCCCGTTATAATTTCAGTATATCAGGAGGATTTAACTGGAAAAATTTTGATTTTAATATGTTCTGGCAAGGTGTAGGTAAAAGAGATTATTATCCTCATGCAAGTATGATGGTATTCTGGGGGATGACAAATTCTTATGGTAGTTCTTCTGTTCTTAAGGATTCACCAATACTCGATTATTGGAGGCCTGCTGACGAAACAAATATTTTAGGTCCAAATACTGATGCGTATTTTGCAAAACCTTATTTTTCAAGTGAAACCAATAAAAACAGGCAGGTACAAACCCGTTTCCTTTTAAATGCTGCTTATATGAGATTAAAAACCTTACAATTAGGTTATACATTGCCAGCTCATATTTCACAGAGAGCATATCTGCAAAGAGCGAGAATATATGTATCAGGAGAAAATCTTTTAACATTAACAGGATTACCAGGTACATTTGATCCGGAAACAACCATTGCATCTGACCCA
>DASRQG010000171.1:0-2477 GCA_035645995.1 Mariniphaga sp.
GACTGGAGTGGTATTTACTTCAAGGATGTTATTAAAGCACCTGCCTCTCTGGTAGTAACAGGATATGCCTCTTTTATGATTATGATGGCTTCAGGCAGATTTATGGCTGATTATTTTATTTCTAAAATTGGACGGCAAAAGTTGCTTCAGATATGTGGGATTATGATCTCAGCCGGATTATTTACGTCAGTAATTTTTCCATATCTAATAACCGGTATCATTGCATTTATGATTGTAGGGTTAGGTGTTTCAAGCATCGTTCCTACAGTCTATAGTGTAGCAGGCAGCCATGCTAAGGTGCCTGCAGGAATTGCCCTGGCAACAGTGTCGAGTGTGAGCTTTCTTGGATTTCTGATGGGGCCTCCACTAATTGGCTATATTTCTGAACTGGCAGGCCTCAGAACGTCTTTCGCTGTATTTGGAGTATTTGGAATTGGTATCTCTTTATTGGTCTCACGAATCAGAGCTTTCAGGGAATTTCCGGAAGCAAAACCGGTTTAATCGGTTTGAATTGATATTTAGTTTGGAAATTTATATTTCATATGGTGATCAACAGATTGTAATAGAGGTCTTGAATGCTTTATCTTTATAAGGTATTAAAATAATGTATCAGCTTTGCCAATCCTTTTTCTTTTACTAATGTTTTTATTGGTGATAAGTTTAATTTTTCAATACGAATTCTGTTGATTTCTTTTACTTCAGGAGTTTTTAATTCTGCTTTTAGAACCTGTAAGGCTAGAACTGTTTTAAGGGCAGGTGCTTTTACTCTGATGGTATAAGGTGAATATTTGGCAGGATGTATGTGCAGATATCGAAAAGGATTTTCTCCCTGCCTGATTATCCACAAGGAAGTATCTGACAGGGATGTTTTTCTATACCCACTATCTTTTAACCAATGCGATAGTAATTCGGCGGAATGAAGTTTTTGAAGTTGAATGATTTTCAGAAATTGATTACATATATCTTCAACACTAAGGTGGCCATAATAAAGGTCAGTTATATTGTTCCCAATAAGCTGAATTTCCGGAAACACACTATCCCGGTTTTTCCCCTGCCATTCAATAATTTTCTCTCTTAGAAATCCCATATGATGTTTGTAGGGGTTGAATGCCAAAGGAGGGATAATTTCAGGATGCCTGTCAGAAGATTTCATGTTAACCTGGTTTTGTTAATTACATTAGACGCTAATCGAGGCCGGAGAGTTTGATTTTTTTGCAGAATTAATCCATACCTTTGACTTTTTATTATATGATGAATCAATTTCCATTACATAAATTTTTTATTCATAACGGTCAGATAAAGTCAAATAGTGATTTTATTGTTTCTGAAAATACAGGTGGTGTATATGAAGTAATACGGGTTGCAAACCGGGTACCACTATTTGTAGAAGATCACCTCAACCGTTTTTATTCTTCTGCAAAACTTGCAGGTCATGAAATCAGATTTTCAAAGCCAGATTTAGAAAATTTCATAAATCTTCTGATACTTGAAAATAGAATTCCTGAAGGGAACATTCTGCTTTCGTGCAAAACTAATTTAAAAGCTTTTTTTATAACACACAATTACCCGGCTAAGGAATGGTATGAAAAAGGGGTTGCGTGTGGTATTTTACATGCTGAGCGGGTTAATCCAAATGCTAAAGTGTTTCAAACTTCAGTAAGACAACAAGCGGATACCCTTATATCTCAAGAAGGGTATTACGAGGTATTATTGGTTGATCATAAAGGGCATATTACCGAAGGTAGTCGAAGTAATTTGTTTTTTGTGAAAGGAAATTCTTTATATACACCACCCGGTAAAGGTGTTTTGTTAGGCATTACCCGACAGAAAACCATTCAATTGGCACATGAATTAAATTACAAAGTATTAGAACAGGATATCCTGCTTAATGATCTTCAATTATTTGATGCAATATTTATCACCGGCACTTCACCCAAAATTCTTCCTGTTGACTGCGTCGCAGGCTATAAATTTGATGCACAGAATAGGGTGGTGCAGAATCTACGTATTGGCTACGACCAGCTTATAGAACAATATATAGCAGCTCATCCTGGCAATTAAAAAAAACGGTAAAGTGCCGATGAAATAATTACAATCTGCTTTCAAGAATTGTTTCTACAGTGCTGAAATCTATGTCTTTATTTTCACCCAACTTACTTCCTCTTTGCCTGAACCTGTCGCTAATTTTTTTAATAGATTCAGCCGGGACATCATATTCGGGCAAGGTACAGGGTATGCCTAATGAATTGAAAAATTCAACAGTTTTCTGTATAGCCTGATCGATTCTATATTGTTCATCTCCTTCCTTAATTCCCCAGATTCGTTCGCCATATTGGAGAAGCTTATCCTTTTTACTTTCACGTTTAATATTCATCATTCCCGGCAGAACAATAGCCAGTGTGCGGGCATGATCTATCCCATGGAAAACTGTAAGCTCATGTCCGATCATATGAGTAGCCCAGTCTTGTGGCACGCCA
>DASRQG010000172.1:0-3080 GCA_035645995.1 Mariniphaga sp.
CCTGTTGTAGTACCTTTCACCACCACTGTTACACCAGGCAAAGGCAGTCCGCGGGAGTCGGTTACTACGCCTGTAACGATTCTTTGCTGCTGAGCCGATACATTAACTGTTGAAGTATTATTTTTTCTTAGTACAATCTGCCGGTCATATACATCCCAGCCAATATTCTGATTGCCGAATGCTGCATCCAGTACTTCCTGAATGGTCGCATCCTCAAGATTCAGAGTGACCTTCCTACTCATATCCAGATCATCGGTCTTGTATAGAAAAACAAATTCGCTATTATCCTCCACGCTTTTCATTAGCTCTGAAATTGAACTGTTATCCAGTTTAATATCGAGCCGGGTGGACTGCGAATAGCTTTTGGCATTCGCAGTAAAGAGGAAGCCAACAATTAAAAAAAGTATTAATCGCATAATTCGCCCCCATTTAAAGATGGTTTCCCCAGAAAGGAAACCGGTTAAACATAAAATTTTCATAATTATAAACTGTTTAGATGAATATTAATAATATTTGGTATCTAATACTTTTGCCAGATTGGTGAGCCACCACCTATACCGGAAGCATCAGTTTCCCTTAAGATTTCTTATTTGTTTGTATATTTTTTTAAAATTTGAAGAAATTATATTCTCACATTGGTAAATTAAATATTTACCCCTGTTGTTCCACCATTGGAAAGAGAAATATCATGTACCTCATTTGTTTTCCATTTCCCGTTTGTGAAATCAGGAATATCAATCGGGGCAGAACGATTTGCCACAGACCATTCACTTAAAGGACTTACCGCACTCCATGCGGCTGCATCATAAACATCCATATCAACAGGTAGTCCATTTCTTAAACAGTCAATCAATCTCCAGTCCATTAGAAAGTCCATTCCACCATGACCACCAATTTTTAATGCCAGGTCGCGCATACGGGTTATTATAGGAGGATTATATTTCTGCTCAAGTTTTGAAAACTCCTCTTCCGGCAACCAATCATCATGGCCAATGGCAATGCGTGCCGGTAATGGATATTTCTGAGCTATTGCTTTTGTACCGCTCACCAAATGAATGCGTGAATAAGGACGAGGGGTTGTAACATCATGCTGAATCATGATGGTTTGACCAGCTACTGTAGTAATAGTTGTTGTATTCATATTGCCCCTGTAGGTAGCATCTATGTATTGATTATAATAATCGTCAGTAGTTGCCAGTTGCTTTGCATAATCATTCATCATGAAATCTTTCGTTGAGGAAGAAACCAGATATTCCATCCTGTTTCCACGATTGATATTCATGATTTGTGCAACAGGCCCCAGACCATGGGTTGGATACAAACTACCATTTCTGGCAATATTCTGCTTCAGACGCCATCTTTCATCAGGGTTTCCTCTATGAAAAAGGCTTTCACCAATTTCATGAATGTAAGCTCCTTCACAATGGATTATATCTCCAAAAAATCCATTGCGGGCAAGGTTCAGTGTTAACAACTCAAAATAATCGTAACAACAATTTTCGAGCATCACACAATGTTTCTTTGTCTTTTCTGAAGTTTCCACTAATTTCCATGCATCCTCTACAGTAATGGCTGCAGGAATTTCAGTAGCAACATGCTTACCATGTTCCATCGCAAAAATGGCCATTGGAGCATGCAAAGGCCAGGGAGTAGCAATATAAATTAAATCAAAATCATCACTCCTGCACATTTCCATCCAGGCTTCATCATTACCGGTAAACAGTTCAGGGTTATGCCCTGTCGTTTTAATGCGCTCAACAGCCTTGTTTGCTCTTTCCGGGAGTAAATCACAGATGCCTTTAATTTCAACTCCTTCAATATAGCTTAAACGGGTTACTGCACCACTACCACGACCACCTGTTCCTATAAAACCAACTCTAACTTTTTCAATTGGAGGTGCAGCGTAGCCCGACATATTAAAAACTTGATCATGCTGTTTTAAAGATTCGCTTTTAATATGTCCCAAAGCCGTCTTTTCCGTTTCCTGGCTTGCACCCTTTAAGTTACATGAACTAAATAGGCCAATTCCGGAAATTCCAGCCAATTTCAAAAAATCTCTCCTGTTGTTTTTCATTATTATTATAATTTGACATTTATTGGTGAATCATATGAAAATTTATATCAACCGGGTTGTTCCTCCTTCTTTAATATTTATGTCCATGCCCCTGTGATTAGTTCTCCATGCCCCATTTGTAAAATCAGGAACTTTAACAGATTCTCCCTGATGCGCAACAGACCATTCACTCAATGGGGTAATCACACTCCACAAAGCAGCATCATACACATCCATTTCCATCGGCAAACCATTTCTAAGGCAATCGATCAGTCGCCAATCACTTGCAGTAACACGTTCATATCCACGACTACCATGTCCCTTACCGGCTTGCTGACGACGTTCATTAAATACTTTTGAAATTTCGGGGGTATATTTTTCTCTCAAAGCTTTAAACTCTTCTTGTGGTAAATATCCATGTTCACTGGTAGCAATTCTGTCAGGCTCGGCCCTGTAAATTCCTTTTGATCCGCTGATCAAATCAAATCGGTGTCCCGGGCGCGGTGAACTTATGTCATGTTGTAACATAATGGTTCTTCCGTTATGTGTACGGATAATGGTGGTATTCATGTTACCTCTGAACTTTAACCCTGTGTATGGAATATAGTATTCATCAATTGCTGACATTTCTATCATCTTATTTGCCATGGAAAAATCATTGCTGGAGATGGAAACCATAAAATCCATTTTATCCCCATAATTTAAGTCCATTATTTGTGAAACAGGTCCTAAACCATGAGCAGGATAAAGATTGCCATTCCGGTTAACATTTTCCTGTAACCTCCATGGCCGATAACCAAACCAGTTGTTATCATTTTCATCTCTTAACCACCTTACCTTATTGTCGGAAACACGATCATGAATGTAATGTCCTTCACCATGAATTATATCCCCAAAGAATCCTTGTCGGGCCATATTTAATACTACAGCTGCCATACCATCATGTGCTGAACCGCATCCCATATAACAATGCTTCCTGTTAGTTTCTGAAGCTTCTACCACCTGCCAGCATTCTTCAACTGTTGTG